>JAGLSW010000455.1 GCA_023135565.1 Candidatus Aminicenantota bacterium
TTGACCAGCTAAACTCCCCTCTTGAGAGGGGTGGCGCTGAGGGGGCTTTTGCTTTTTCCCCGAAGCGACGGGGTGTGTTTGGCTGCGGCCAACGGCTGCGATATGAGGGGCTGCAAACGAAAATAATAGTTGGATACCGAGAGATCGGCGGTAGCTCGGCACGGTTTTTCAGGGGGCCGGAAGCATCACGGCGGGCTTGACTTTTGCGGGATTTTTCTTTATTATAACACCATGGTTGTCGATGAAGAATTCTTAGAACTCTACGTACTGATGTGCCGCACCATCTCTAAACCGGTGCGTCTGAAAATTATCCAGGCTATAGGAACAGGCAAAAGAAACGTCTCTTCCCTGCAAAAAGAACTCGATATCCCTATGAGCAATCTCTCCAACCACCTGAACGACCTCTACCGCTCCGGGGTTTTGGCCAAAGAAAAACAGGGAAATTTCGTCTTCTACTCTCTGACAGACCCGGAATTGCTGGAAGGGATCGACCGGATGCAGGGTATTGTCAAATGCATCACCTCTAAACGAAAATTCCTATCAACCGCTGAATAAAAAAACCGAATTTAAGAGGGTGCCCCCGCCGGGGACTCGAATTTTTCAAAAATCCTTGTTAATAAAGGGTTTCAAGGGAGAAATTTTTTTTCACACTTTCCAAATTCAATGACATGCTCAAAAGAAATCTATTTCAAGACTTTTAAAATTAGAAAAATTTAAAATATCACAAATAAAAAACTTCAAAATTCTTGACTTTTAAAATTTGGTAGTGTATAAAGTACCATGATTCTAAACGACGATTTGTTCGAACTCTACGCGGTGATGTGCAAAACCATATCAAAACCGACACGGTTGAAAATTTTGCACTATATAGGCACGGGCAAAGCTAATGTCAGCGATATGCATAAGGCATTAAACGTCTCTATGAGCAGTCTCTCCAACCACCTGAACGATCTCTACCGGGCCGGGGTGCTGACCAGGGAAAAGCAGGGAAATTTCGTCTACTACTCCTTGAGCGAACCGGGACTCCTGGAAGTAATCGACAATATGCAGAATATTATTAAAAAAATGTCTTCCAGACTTGCTGTTACACAATCTTAAATCAAAAAATATAGAGGAGGTTATATGAACCGAAGAAACTTATTTTTTCTCTTTTTTCTCGTTATCTTCGCTGCCACCGTCGCGCTCGCTGCCGCGGAAGGCTTCGTAGGCGATAAAGTCTGCTTAGAGTGCCACGACGACGTAATGGAAAATTACGAGAAAAACGTTCATTACCGCATCCAGGATTTCGAACTTAAGGGCCTGAAAAAAGGCTGCGAATCCTGTCACGGCCCCGGGGCCGCCCATGCCGAAGAAGGCGATGCAGCTAAGATTTTCACTTTCAAAAGCGCATCTGCCGAAGCGGCTTCCGCTGCCTGTCTAAAATGCCACCGCACTATGAGAGCTTCGGACTGGCATTTAAGCGATCATGCTCCCGACGAAGTGGCCTGCAGCAAATGCCACCCCATTCACAAAGGAAAAAGCGTGATCAAAAGCGATCCTTACCTGTGTATGGCCTGCCACAAGGACGTCAGGGTACAAGCCATGTATCCCTCTCATCATCCCCTGAGAGAGGGAAAAATGAAATGCAGTTCCTGCCACCAGCACCACGGTTCGTTGGTCAATAATTTAAAAACCAACGAAAGGTTAAACGACCTGTGCTTCTCCTGCCATGCCGATAAGCGTGGCCCTTTTGTTTTCGAGCATGCCCCGGTCACCGAAGACTGTCTCTCCTGCCACAATCCCCACGGCACAGTTGCCAACAACCTGCTGAAACAGAACGAGCCTTTCCTCTGCTTGCAGTGTCATGAATCCCATTTCCATGCCGGCCGCTTAGGCTTAACCGATGCCAGGACCCTACCCAGCACCCAGTGGACATCGCAGAATCCCCACGGCACCGAAGGTTGGCGCAGGGCTTTCCTGACCAAATGTACGCAGTGTCATTTCAAAATCCACGGCACCGACAACCCATCCCAGACCACTTCCGGTCGGGGTAAAGGGATGATTCGTTAAAGGAGGTCAGACAGATGAAAAGAATAACCATTACATTATTAATTGCCGGTTTGATTTTCCTGCTGCCCCTGATCGGCGCGGAGGAAAAAGAAGAGGCAAAGAAGACAGTAGACGTGAAGTTGACAATCGGCGCCAAAGCAACAGCGAAAGACGGCGAACAGCTTAAAGTAAACGAGTACAGTCCTGTTGACAAGGGAGTACGTCCCGTGGTAAAAGCGAAGATTGCCGCTGCTTCGGGCAAAACCTATTTTAATCTCTTTTCCAATTTTCGCGGCGACTTGAAAGACCAGTTTCATAAGCTGAGTTTCGATTTCGGCCGGGTGTTAAAACAAAAATTCACCTATGACGCTCTTTATCACCGTCTCGATCACGATCCTTTAACCAACATCGACGTCGTTAGTCATGCCAGATCGGCTGCTTATGTCACGGATTTTAATCCCACCGACCAATACCATATCACCCGCTACCTGCTGGAAAGCAGCACCCAGATCACCATCCCCAAACTCTCCTTCTTGAAAATTTATGTGGACTACCGGAACGAACACCGCAGCGGTGAATACCAGGCCCGGACTTTAAGCAAATGCTCGGCCTGCCACGTCGTGGCAAAATCCCGCTCTATCAACAACCTGAACCAGGATATCCGCATCGGCGGCGTTTTTAGTTTCGGGAAAGCCAGTATCGACTACTCCTTCACCAACAACACCTTTACAGAACGGGACGCAGCGCCCACCAACCACTACCTCAAAGTCGAACACCCGGAAAAAATGATCCCGGTATTTACTTCCCGGATCGGAGTGGGCGATGACCAGGTACTTCCTTTCGACGGCATTCCCGACAGCAAAAAGAATACCCACTTAGTAAAAGCCGCGGTGCCGGTTGCCAAAAACAGCACCTTATCCGCCCAATTCGTAAATGCGGCGGTTGAAAATACCACAGCCAACCTGAGATGGAAAACCAACTCTTTGGCCGGTGCTTTCTCATCCCGGATCGGCCGGAAAGGATTTTTCAATATCCGCTTCCGGCAGATCAAAATCGACAATGATTCTGTCTTTGTGGATATCAATGAGCCCTTAGACATAGGCGGTCCCAACGTGGGTTTTACCTATGCCGAAGTTTCCGGCGTAGGCACTTTCGATTTCATCCGTAATTCGGCGCTTTCGAGAAGCGTATTCGACATCGACGCCAATCTCAGGTACAAATTGGCCAAAACCCTCCGTCTGCGTTTGGGCGCCGAGTATAAGCAGGTAAAACGGGAATATTATGACGTTGGCAATACCAAAAGCACTACCTTCAAAGGTAAATTAACTTTCAAGCCGGTAAAAGGCTTAAAGTTTAATCTCGGCGGCATGTTTAGAAGCATCAGCGATCCTTTTGCCAACTTATATGGCGGTGTTGCCCCCGCCCAGCAGACAGTGGCTTATGACAATCCTTTCGTAGGCGTCCAGTTCTTCCAATGGCACGCCGACAGGCGCGCCACCCTCACCAACTTCCCCGAATCCGTCAAAGAGATCAAAGGCGGAGCTTTCTGGGGTCCCTCAGCCAAATTTGCCGTCAGCGGTCATTTCCTAATCCGGAACGAAGACAATGACAATCTCAACCTGACCGGCGCTGTTTGGAGCCGCGATCTGACCCAGTGGAGCGTGAATATGTGGTTTGCTTTAGGAAAAAAATTCCCCGTTTCCGCTACCTATTACAGCTACAAGAACAAGTACGATTCCCTATTTGCCATTGCTGCTCTCGAGGGCTGCGGAGCCGGTATTATCGGTGGGATGACAGGAACGCTCACCGACATGATGGGCTATGATATCGAAACCCAAACGATACTGGTTAATTTCAGCTACATGGCCGGCAAAAAGTTCTCCCTGCACTGCAGCTTCAATTACAACGACTCTATTTCGGAAATGAAAGACCTAATAATCGACATCTCACAAGTTCCTTATCTACCGGGAAGCGAAGCCACAGCCTTGAATTTTGACGATTACGGCGGGGTAGCCGAATACTCCAAATTGGACATGAAACAGATGATCGCCGAGTTGGGTTTCAAATTTGCTCTTTCTAAAAAGTGGTACTTAAACGGCGCTTTTTATTACTACTTCTATGATGATATTGCCGAATACCTTTTCACCGACACCACCGGAAAATCTTACTCGTTCTTTGCCGGATTCACCTACGTTAATTAGCCTGATTTAATAAGCGCTGAAGATAGTAGCTAAGATAAAAAGAGGCAGGAGGGAAGAAATTTTCTTCCCTACCTGCCTTTTTTTTGCCTCAAAAAAAGACATCGCAGTTGGGGGCGGTGCGTGCAAACGTGCAAATTCTGCGGCAAAAGAAGAGGCGGGGAAATGTTCAACATGCTTGCGGGAAAAAAAAACCTGCCTGCTGAGAAAACTTTCTCCCGGAGATTCCCTGTTAATTGTGCCGATTGGATAAATTTGTTTTGATTATTGTAATTTCCGGTTAAATTTGCTATTATAGATGCCTTCGGCGACCAGGGGGCGCTTTTGAAAAACTGC
>JAGLSW010000456.1 GCA_023135565.1 Candidatus Aminicenantota bacterium
AAGCGGATGGCATCCGCAGCCTGAAACATCTGAAACAGTTGGTTTCTTTTTAAAAAATCTTCGCAAAAAAAAGATTCTTATTGATCAGTAGTATAAGGCAGTTAGAGGAGTTTTAGGTGTCTAAAATTCCAAACATAGGAGGACAAACTATGAAAGTTTGTACAAGATGCGTTTTGCCGGAAACTTATCCGGGAATCGAGTTCGATGAAAATGGCGTATGCAATTTTTGTACTGCATACGATGTCAAAGCAGAAGCTGAAGCAGGCAGCCGTTTTGCCAACGAAGCGGAAGTAATCGCAGCCCTGCAGAAGTACAAAAACCTGGGCCGGAAGTACGACCTCCTGGTTCCTTTGAGCGGGGGGGTGGACAGTTGTTTTACCCTGATCCGGATCGTGGAAAAACTCGGTTTAAAGCCCATGGTGTTTCACAGCGACCATGGTTGGGATGATCCTATAGCCACCCGCAACGTGGAAAAATTATGTAAGGAGTTGGACATTGACCTGCTCATCTGGAAGAACGATATGCAGTTCATGAGGACTTTGTTTAAGTACTTCAACGAATCCGACGATTACACCGTCAGTCCCTGCTACCCCTGCGGCAACATGCTGTACCTCAATGGCCTGGAAATCGCGGATAGTTTTAACATCCCGCTGGTCATCAACGGTTATTCCAAAGGCCAGGCGGCCATGATGCACGACAAAGACAAAGCACAGGATTGGTATGGCCGTATGATCAATGTGATCCTGGAAACCGGCGACCAGGAATTTTTTGAAAAGTTCACCAAAAAGTGGGAAATGCTGAAGAAACAGGTAATTTACACTTCAAAAGAAGATTTAAAGAAACCGGTTAACCCGGATAAACTCTTATTCATCCCCTTTTTTGTATTCAAGTTCTACAAAACCGACAAGGAAGAATTGCAGAAGATATGCCGCGACAGGTTCGATTGGCAGCCCCTTAAAGAGGGTTTCCCCGCCCGCACCACCAATTGTGAAATGATCTGGCTCAATTCCTACCGCGATTTAAACAAGAGAAAGTATACCCACTATCACGATGAGTATTCTACAATTATCAGGGCAGGTGAGATGACCAGGGAACAAGCGTTGGCAGACCTGGAATTAAATCCGCCCCCCGGTCTCCTGGAGCGCTTAGCCGAGGAGATAGGTGTTGATCTTAACGATCTAAAGTAGGAAACAGGTTTTTTAAGCGCGGCCCCGGGTAGGGGCATGCGGCAGCATGTCACTACCCCGGCGCCGGCTATTGAAAAATTAAAAGTGGAGGTCCATATGATCGATCAAAATAAACAAAAAGCTGTTGAAATATACTGGCTCAATAAACTCTCCGGGACACTGCCCAAAATCTCTCTACCGCGGTACGGCGAAGAAAAGGGTGGGAAACCGGGAAAAGAACAACTGCGGTTTGAAATTGCGAAACCTGTGCTGTCAAAGCTGCTGGAAATAGGAAACAATTCTCACCTGGCGGTGTTCATATTATTATTAAGCGCCTTAAAGATTACTTTACACAAATATACAGGCTTAGACGATATCCTGGTGGGCACATTATCGCCCAAAAAGGAAGGCGTGAAAAGCAGCCTGATATTTTGCCGCACCCGGATAGATAAAGATTTAACTCTTAAAGAAACAATCAACCGTATTAAAGAGGATGTAATGCAGGATTTCGATTATGTGGACTACTCTTTCGGTACCCTGTATCAAAAATTGGCTGCCAACCGGGATATGGACAGCTTAGAAATTTTTAATGCCGCCTTTATCTACGATAAGCTCCAGGAAAAAAGCAAACTTCTGAATCAATACAACCTGGTGTTTACGTTTTCCACTGAAGAGGAGCAGCCGTCACTGC
>JAGLSW010000457.1 GCA_023135565.1 Candidatus Aminicenantota bacterium
GCCTCCGGCGGCAAGGGGCGCTTTTTGAAAAAACTGCCCCTTGACCCCGCAAAAACTTTTGTTAAGCGATACGCTCCTGCATCTTAAAACGCTTTATTTGGGCTGGGGATGCCAGCTTTCTTCGTGCCCTTCGTGTCCTTCGTGGTAAAATAGCCCATAGTAATTGTATAGAATAGGAGTTGTGAATGCAGATACCTTTATCGAATCCCGATTTAACAGATTTAGAAAGAGAGGCGGTGCTGGACGTACTCAAAACGCCCAACCTGAGCTTAGGACCTAAAATCCCCGAATTTGAAAACAAAATCGCAGCTTTTGCAGGCACAAAATTCGCGGTGGCTATGAGCGGCGGCACCGCTGTTTTGCACACCATAATAAAAGCGCTCGATATAGGGGAAGGAGACTATGCTCTCACTACCCCTTTCTCTTTTATCGCTACGTCCAACTGCCTGCTTTTCGAAAAAGCGAAACCGCTCTTCGTAGACATAGACGAAGATACGTATAATATCACACCGCAAGCCGTAGAAAAAGCATATTGGGCGCTGCCGCAAAAGAAAAGAGAAAAAGTAAAAGCGGTTATCTATGTGGATGTGTTCGGTGTTCCGGCTGACGGCCCCGGTTTCGAGCGGACGGCGTCCGCACCCTATGAGGGGCCTGGGAAGGGAGCGGCGGACTCAACCGCAAAGGGAACGGGGGGTCAAATCTCCGACCGTCTGCATATTATCGACGACTCCGCCGAAGCTTTAGGCTCTTCTATAAACCAAAGACGATGCGGTTCTTTCGGAGCTGCCGGGGTATTTGCTTTTTATCCCAACAAACAAATCACCACTGGTGAAGGCGGCGTTTTGGTTACGAATGAAAAAAGCATTGCCCGCACTGCCCGGAGCTTGCGCAACCAGGGCCGGGACGAAGGCGCCGGTTGGCTGCAGCACGCCCGTTTGGGCTATAATTACAGGATGAGCGACATTAACGCCGCTTTAGGGATCGCCCAGTTGGAAAGAATAGAGGAAATCATAAAAAAAAGAAGAAAAGTCAAAGAAATGTACGACGGCTATTTTTCTAAAATTTTCGATAAGGGCTTACTCATTCCCCAAAAAACGCCGACTGCGAGTTTCGTAGTTCCGTTTGTTTATGTGCTCAGGTTGGCCGACCGCTTCGGCAGGGTCGATAGAGACAGGCTGCTGGACTATCTCAGGTCGGAAGGCATCCAGTGTTCCAACTATTTTACGCCCATTCATTTGCAGCCTCCCTATGAAGAGTTGGGGTGGAAGCGCGGAGATATGCCCATTACCGAAAAAATTTCCGAAAGAACTGTGGCTCTGCCTTTTTACAATAATCTCAAAGAAGAGCAAATCGAGTATGTTTTCCAAAAGACAGCGGCTTTCTTTAAACAAAAGTTTTGATCAAACTTTTTTAAAAGTTTGGCCGCCGGAGGCTCATAGGTTGGGTGCGCCGCACCCCCGCCGGAGGCAATTGGTTGTTGCAAAATTAAAGCAATTATGTTATAAATGATTATGGAAAGCGAGAAAAAAATAACCGGTTTCAAAGCACTGATCGCCTATCTCTTTACACCTACAAAACCGAAGCGGGTACTCTTCTTTCTTTTTTCCGATATCCTGGTCATCGCTTTTTCTTTTTATGCCGCTTTTTATTTAAGGTTCGGCTTTACTTTTCCCGGCCGGTATGAGCTGCGTTTCTGGTACTGGTTAGGCGCTTTTCTCGTTTTAAGGATATTTGCGCTTTTCCTGGCGGGGCTTTACAATATCAACTGGAGATTCGTGGGTTTGACCGAACTGTCGAATCTTCTCAAAGTGGGTATCGCGGTTACGGCTGCTGTTTTTATAATCAACCTGACGGTCATAAGAAAATACCTGCCGGGCTTTGATCTGCCCCGCGGTATCGTGGTAATAGAGGCTTTTTTGAGTTTCATCCTGATCGGTATCCTGAGAATAGCCAAACGGCTGCGCATGCAAGTTTTTAACGGCGGTAAAATGGGCCGGAATACGTTGATTATCGGCGCCGATCATACGAGCGAAAGGTTGATCAAAGAACTGATCGCCTATGAGAACGGCAAATCGTACCCCATTGCCATCGTGGATGAAGACCGGATGAAAATCGGCACCAAAATCCACGGTATCCCGGTTTTGGGCGGTTATCAAAAATTACCGGAGATTATCAGCCGTTATAAAATCGAGAGTGTGTTGATTAATTTGCCCCGCGCCACGCATAAGAAAATCTCCTCTTTATTCAGTATTATCAGTCCTTTAGGAATAAGGGACATCAAGGTGGTGCCGCGCATCGACGAGTACGAAGGCGATGTGTTCAGGCCCAAAAATATCAAACAACTGGCTATCGAAGACCTGCTTTCCCGGGAAGCGGTGCAGATAGATTCCGCCGGTATCGAGTCTTATATCAGAGGAAAAGCGGTGCTGGTTACCGGCGCGGCAGGTTCCATCGGTTCGGAAATTCTCAGGCAGTTGATGAATTTCGGCGCCCGGGAAATCATCGGTTATGAAATAGACGAAACGGAAATTTTCAATTTAGAAATCGAATTGGAAAACCTGAAACGGGCCGGACAGGAAGTGAAATTTATCGTAGGAGACGTGCGTGAGAGAAAAAAATTAGAGCAGGTTTTTGCCCGGTACAGGCCGCAGGTGGTGTTTCATGCCGCTGCGTACAAGCATGTGCCCATGATGGAGAATTTCCCCGAAGAAGCGGTGAAGACCAATGTATTGGGTACTTTGAACGTAGTGGAAATTGCCGCGGCCAACGGCTGCGAGAAGTTTGTTAATATTTCCACCGATAAAGCGGTTAATCCTTCCAGTGTGATGGGGGCCAGCAAACGGCTGGCGGAGATTATCTGCACCGCTCACAACAGCGGCAAAGCCGGTCCCTATATGGTGTCGGTGCGTTTTGGAAATGTGTTAGGCAGCCGGGGCAGTGTGGTGCCGATTTTTTTAGACCAGATCAAAAAGGGCGGGCCTATTCGGATTACCCATAAAGACATGAAACGTTATTTTATGTCTATACCGGAAGCAGTGCTGTTGGTTTTGCAGGCCGCTTTTATGGGCAAAGGCGGCGAAGTGTTCGTGCTGGATATGGGGGAACCGGTTAAGATCGTCAAGCTTGCCGAGACTTTAGTGCTTTTGAATAATCTTGTGCCTTATAAGGATGTGGATATTGTGTTTACCGGTTTGCGGCCCGGTGAGAAGTTATTCGAAGAGCTTTTGACAGCGGAAGAAGGCACCCGGGTGACTGCCCACGAGAAAATATTTGTGGCCCGAAATAAGCAGGAGATAAAAAGCAAACAGGTGGCAAAGATAGTCAAAAAAATGGAGAAAACGCTGCACGACCCGGAAAAGCTCAGGGAGATATTAGCTGAGCATGTGCCTTTTTACCGGCCCGGTTAGTTAGTAGAAATGAAAGACATGCTGGCGCTGCTGCTGCAGGAAGACAATGAAGCAGCGGAGAAAAAACCGGAAGCAGCAGGATAAAAGAAGAAAAAAAGTAAAATCGGTTGAAATATAAAGAAATTTCGGATAAAATCTCAATATGAAAGCACAGAACTTAAAAGACGCTATCAAAGCTTTTGACCCGTCTCCGCTCGAAGAAACTGAAGTAATAGATTCATTTTATATTAGTCGAGGGAGAAACCTTACTGAGCTATTTAATACCTTAGGCGATCAATCGATCAAGGTTCTATTTTCGGGTCACCGTGGTTCGGGAAAAACAACGGAATTAAACTATACCGCGACTTCCCTGGCGTCTAAATATACTATTTTCAATTTAAAAGTAGGCAGACACCTTGATTTTGATAAGGCGATAGAATCCCGGGATATCCTGAGAGCTATTTTTTATGCGGCAAAACCTGCCTCGGAATCCCTGGAGAAAACAAAAAAAACTGTTCGAGAAATTATTAAAGAGGTATTTTCTTCCCTCTCTATTCCTCTTGATTTTGGGATTTCCGGCCCCTCTACTAAAGATTATCTATTAGCCTTAAATAAAGCAATAGATGCCATTGAAAAAAAAACGGGGAAAAAGATTTTGCTCTTTGTCGATGATCTCGATAAACAGGTGCATGGTATTGAAAAGGTTCTTTTGGAAGAGGGGAAAGTTTTTGATGAGATCGCCTGTTCCCTGGTTCTTACCGTGCCGTTGACTACGATTTATTCCACTATGGCGAATAGGGTTACGGAATGGTTCTCCCGTGTTGAAGTGCTTCCTGTTATACCGCCCTTCAATAAAGATGGGTCATTGAACTCCCAGGGATTAGAAATGCTGCAATCACTTGTACATCGAAGAATGGGCCCCAGTTTAATAGCTGGTAGCGCACTAGAGACAGCCTGCCTGAACTCCGGGGGCGTATTTCGCTATTTGGTTAAAATAATCCAGGATTCTACCTTTAAAGCGTTGTGGGCAGGCAAAGATAAGATAACCTCGGAAGATGTAGATAAGAGTATTAACACGATGCGTAGCGAATTTGGCCGAACAATCGGCTTTGGCGATTATGATAAGCTAAGAGAAATCCACGAAAAGAAAAATCTTATAAATATCGAAACCGATGTCCGTTTTATTTCCAACGATATTGTTTTGGAATACCAGGGCGCTACACGGTGGGTAGATGTGCACCCCATAGTAAAAGACCTCCTACCCGGAGATTGATACTACAAAAGGAGTCGCTTATTGGAATTACTGGAAAAAGATTTAGAACAAGTCGAAGAACTCGTCAAACGCTTTGAACTTTTAACAGACAGTCTTTGCCTTATGGTGGGGGTTTGCAACCCGGCGGAAGCCGACATAAAAGAAGCCATCGAAGAAAAACTAAAAAACAACCTTGAGAAAACCGGTTTTTCTATCGTACCGCTTTCCCTGCTTACCGGGGACTCTTCACGCCTAAATGTTTCCTCCGTTGAGCCGGAGCCGCAGAGAATATATTGGCTCGATTCTATAAACGAAGATTATGACGACGAAATTCGCAAACTCGAACAATACCGGGAATTATTAATAAAAAAATCGGCATCCATTTTTATTTTAACCGGTTATGAAGAATTCGATCTATTAAATAAGAAATCTCCCAATTTTTATAATCTTGCTTACCCAATGTTTTTCGGTATAGAATCGTTTATAGAAGCGCTGCGCGGGGAGTTGAAAGGGGAATTCGCCGGTATTATAAATAATTCGATAGAATTTGAAGCTAAAATCGGGCAATACCTCAAACGGGATAGGTATTATGAAACAAATTATTTTCTTAATCTCCGGCAGTGGAATTCTTATACGCCTATTCTCAGGTTCCGGGCAGGTGACCCGCGGGGCGGGGGATATTACCTGAAGTGGGACGATACCGGCATTGTCATCGATCCGGGTCACGGTTTTATTCAAAACCTTTTCGAGTGCGGGTTGGGTATTGCCGACATAGATGTGATTATGATTACCCACGACCACCCGGATCACACCCAGGAATTTCCTCTCCTTATCGACCTACTCTACCAATTCAATAAAAGGAAACCTGATGGCATCGCTAAAAAGCAGTTTTCTTTTTTATTGAATGCTTCCAGTTTTGCGAAGTTTGCCTCTATTATTCGTTACGAAACCAGGCCCCAACTGTGCCAGGTCTTATGGCGGCATAAAGAGATAAGCTTCGGTAAAACCAACTCGATCAGGATAAAACCGACATATACGAAACATAAAGAATTAGGAGAGAGTGAAATGGGAGTGGGACTGCTGTTTTCCCTCTATTATGAAGGCAAAAAACAGTGTTCGGTGGGTATTACAAGCGATACGGCCTGGACTCCTTTCCTTATCGACGAGTTCAAACAAGCAGACGTCTTGATTGCCCATTTAGGCACTGTCCATGAAAAAGAAATTAGTAAGCGGGAGTTTTACGACAAACACCTCGGTATCCTCGGTCTTTATAACCTGTTCACCCAGTTACTCCAGCAGCCGCGGCGACCGAAAATAATGATTCTATCGGAATTTGGTGAAGAACTTTCTAAAACCAGGAACTCGATAGCCGATGTGTTCCAGTCTTCTATTGCCGGTGCCGGGAAAACCATGTTTCTTCCCGCGGACATCGGCCTTAAAATACGTCTTGGGAAACGCGGTGAAATCCAGCCTTTATGTTCATTAGAGGTGAAAGAACGCACTTGCGGGCAACCTGCTCGATTCCGTAGGGAGATAAATAACCGGATTGCCATGTTTTGCGAAGAACACAATGAAGCAGCAGGTCTAAACGAGTAAAAGATCATGAAAGTAGAATTGGAAAAAAGAAGCGAAGAACGAAAAAAGATTATGGTTACCAGGAAAATTAGGAGAGGTAGTGACGACAAGAAAGAATTCGATAGGGAGTTCTGGAAAAACGCCGGTGCTGAAGCGAAATTTGCGGCAGCCTGGGAGATGGTGAATGAACATTTATTAATAAGAGGTAAAAAGGATGCCGGTCAACAAAGACTTCAAAGATCTGTTCAGAATATTAAAAGAAGAAAAAGTTGAATACCTTTAAGTCTAATTAATTCAGAAATGACCGGAAATCAAATGTTGAAATTAAAAACAAAGATTAGTTCTATATTTTTTAGCGACGCCTTTTTCCTGGGAACGCTGTCTGTTTTTATTTTTATCAACTGGTTTTTGATGATCGAAAGCGACATCCTGGCCTGCAACGATTACTACCCCTACTATCTTGCCCAGGAAAAACTCTTTTCCGGCACCTTGAACCTGGAATATATACCGCCCTTATTTCCTTTGCTGTTGGGCCTTTTTGGCCGGTTAGTAAAACTATTCGGCGGCAGCTTCGACCATTTTATTTTAGGTGGGCAGATAATCTCCCTGCTGGCGGCTTTCGGGGTTTTATATTTTACTCACAAACTCCTTAAAAAATGGGCGGCGCCCACAACCCATGAGGGGCCTGGGAAACATGTCTCCGACCACGTTGATCCAAATGTTTGTAAACTTTCACGAAATATTAGTAAAAAGCATACGCCGGGATTCGCGATTTTGGGTACGATCTTTCTCTCCATATCGCCGTTCTTTTTAAAATTGCTTTCGACTGCGCAGACCGACATGCTTTATCTTTTTTTTGTCGCTGCCCTATTTTATTTCCTGGCTGCCGCTCGTGATGATGCTGAAAATAAACAAAAGTTTTGCGGGGGTGCAGGGGGCAGTTTTTCAAAAGCGCCCCCTGCTCGTCGAAGACAAGAAAAAAAAATAATCCCTGCAGCGGGTTTTACCCTGGCTGCGCTGCTAACCCGTTTCGAAGGCGTCCTGCTCATCGGCTCCGCCCTGGTCAACTACTTCGATCTAAAAAAAAAAACCTGGAAATACCTGCTTCTATCGGCGATTCCCGCCGGGATAGTTTTGTATTTCTTGTTTGACCGTTTTGCTCACCGTCTTATCGACAAAATCGAATTGATTGTTTCAAAAGGCTACTATTTCTACTATTTTACTCACCCGGGAGAACTGGCGCACCTGTTGTACGGCAACTTGCTGTATTTCGTGCCCAACCGATTCCCCGGCACGGTAAAATGGTTCTTGTTTTTTATTTTGCTCGGATTGTTTTTTTTCGGGTGTTACCGGTTTTATAAAACGAAGCGGCAGTGGTTTTTTTCGATTACTTTTTATATGTTTATTTTTATCCTGGCCAAGGGATATACCCAATCGCTGAACCCGGAAATGGAGTTCAGGAGATGGCTTTCTATAATCTGGATATTTTTTATTATTGCCCTGTGCGGTTTGAATTTCCTGTGGCAAAAAATCAGGGTAGTGAAAAAAATAAATATCCCGGTTAAATTAGCGCTCGTATTATTTTTTGCCCTGGTGGTGATGTTTCGCCCGGTGATAAGAGGAACGCCGCTTCTGCTGGCTTTGTTCTTGCTGCCGCTGCTGCTGTACGGAGTCAAAAGAATAATCGCCGGACCGGGAAAATTAAAATTTGCCGGTTGGTTTTTAATCCTAACGTTTTTTTTCTCCCAGGTATATTTTGACGGTTTGAAGAGGACTTTTCGTTACTTGAACAAGGACTCGAATGCCGGCAGTTATATGGCTGCCAACTGGGTAAACAGCAGGCCGAAAAAAACGAAAATTTTGGTTTATGCTTACCGGCATATGTTTCGTTATTATGTAGAAAAGGAGAAAATGAGAGGCTCGATCGTTTTTAAAGACAAGGAGATATATGCCGACCCGGAAAAATTGACAACTGAGTTTATGAAGAAGTTAAAAAAGAGAAAAATTAAATATATCGTTTTCGATGGTTATCGAAGTCCCATGTACAAAGCCGGGAATGCCGTAAAAGACCTCCTTTACCGGGAACGGGACAGGGGCGTTTATTTCAAAGTAAAGAAGCATCTTTTTTATAAAGGCAAGTATGTGGCTTCTGTGTTAACACCCAATTATTAACTACTATAATTGGGCTGCTGAAAAGCGAATTATCAAAAGTTTTTTGGGGGTCCAGGGGGACCCGCGGCGCGGGCAGCCAATAATCCCCAGTTGGGGAAGATAAAAACTCGAAGTAGCAAACAAAACGTTTGCAAAACTTTAAACGCTTCCCCACGCAGTGGGGTTTTTCAAAAAAGCCCCCTGGTCGCCGAAGGCAAGTATATTTATTATGTTAAAGAGAATTTTTTCCGCAGCGTTTTTTTCTGTAGCTTCGCGCTTTTTTTCTACCGGCACCAATCTAATCATTATCTTTTTTATCTCCCGCTTCCTGGATGCCGACAGCTTAGGACAGTATGGAATAGCTTTCTTTTTTTTCCAGTTATTCATTGTTACTTCTTATTTCGGCCTGGAGGTTTTCCTGGGCAAAGAGGTGGCTCACAAACGGGAAAAACCGGGCAGCCTAAGCGAACTTTTCAGCGAAACCCTCAGCGCCGCGATTTACGGAACTATCATAAGTCTTTTTTTGATGCTGGTTTTTGTTATTTTTTATCACCGCATGGACTTTACTTTGATGGTTTTGGCTCTTGCCGCGGGAATTCTCTACGGCCTGGAACGCAACTTAGGCGGTTTTTTATTAGGCCGGGAAAAAGTTCATATCGATGCTTTCTATATGTTTCTTTCGCTGCTGGTCACTGTGGTTTTGATCCTGATTTACCGGGACAGCCTAAATATTCCCAAAATCTTTCTTATCCGCGTTTTTTCGCTCCTGATAGGCGTCACCGGCAGGGTTTTCGCTATAGCCAAAGACCTGCCTTTTGTCAGGCTGCAAAAAAAAATCGCTCATTTTCGAGAAATTAAATTTTTCTGGTTTTTTACCGGGTTTACTTTTTTGGAGCGGCAGGCGGACCTGTTTGTACTTTCCTTATTTATAGATGAGAAAATCCTCGGCGGTTATTTTTTGTCGCTCAGGATATACCTGACGGTCAACCTCCTCATCGAGGTGGTGGCCCAGGCCTTAACGCCTTTTATTTCCAGGGTTTTTCGCGGCAAAGAGGCGGTCGGTTTCAGGACTTTTTTTAACTATCTTTTTTTTACATCGCTGCTGGTTGGTATTATATTAGGAGCAGGGCTGTTTTTTACCAGGGACTTTATCATCTCTCTTTTTAATGAAAATCTTATCCCGGACAGCAGTTCTTACCTGGTTATTTTGGCTTTTGTGGTGCCCTTCAAAGTTAGCATTTACATGCTGGGTTCGATTTTAAGTTCTTCCCGGTATCAAAAAGCACGTTTTTATATCAGCTTGTTTACCACGCTTTCTTTTGTGATTTCGTTAATTTTCTTAGTGGAATCTTATTCCGTATTCGGCGCGGTTTATGCCAGGGCCGGGTTAGAGGTGTTAACGTTTTTTGTTTCTCTAATTTTTGTCATACGTATTACAAAGGGATATTTTTACCACGAAGGGCACGAAGAAAAATTATCTGGAAAGATTGAGGAACATGAAAAATGATTATAGTTGGTAGAAAGGGATTGTAAGCATATGAGATTTGATGAATTATCAAACAAAGTAATCGGGTTTGCTATCGAGGTTCACAAAGAGTTAGGCCCCGGGCTTTTAGAAAATACTTATAAGCAATGTCTTGCTCTCGAGTTAAAACAAGCTGGAATTGCTTGCCAGGTAGAGAAAGAATTACCTGTTCGCTATAAAGGCATCGATGTCGATTGTGGATACAAAATAGATTTATTGGTCGAAGATAAATTAATTGTAGAACTAAAAAGTGTAAATAAAATTCATCCTGTACATGAAGCCTAACTCTTAACTTATTTGAAACTTACAAATATAAGAATCGGACTATTGATTAATTTTAACGTTCATTTACTAAGAAATGGGATCAAACGTTTGGTTTTATAAAAATACCCCTGGCTTCGTGCCCTTCGTGTCCTTCGTGGTAGAAAAACGTGGCAAAAAGTCTTTTAGGAGCGCAAAAAATGAAAATAGCAATTATCGGTACACGGGGCTATCCCTATGTGTACAGCGGGTATGAGACTTTCGTTAAAGAATTGGCGGAACGGCTGGTAAAAAAAGACTTCTCCGTAACAGTCTACTGTCACAAAAATCTTTTTGAAAGTTATCCAAAACAAGTAAACGGCATCGACTTAGTCTACATCCGTACTATCGAAAAAAAAACCTTAAGCCAGTTCGTACATTCGTTCCAATCCATGCTTCATGCCTGCTTGCGGCGTTTCGATGCGATACTGGTGGTCAATCCTGCCAATGGGCCTTTCGGCTTGTTTGCCAAAATATTTAGAAAAAAAACAGCCATCAACATGGACGGTTTAGAATGGCTGCGACCCAAATGGAAAGGTTTGGGCGGTAAATATTTTTTTGCTGCCGCAAAAATGGCCACAAAGCTTTATGATGTGATCGTCAACGATTCTTTTGCTATGCAGCAAATTTACCGGGAACAGTTCAACTGCGATTCTACGGTAATCGCTTATGGAGCCAATATTCGCAGCTCGAAGAAGCCTGCTTTGATCGACAAATGGAATCTAAAAAAAGATGATTATTACCTGATCGTAGGCCGCTTAATCCCGGATAATAACGCCGATGTGATTGTGCGGGAATTTATCGCCTCCGCCACCACTAAGAAATTGGTAATCGTCGGAGATGTGCCGTACAAAGACGAATATGCCCGCAAGATCAAAGAAAGCGCAGACCCCAGGTTGGTGTTTACCGGCTACGTAACCGACCAGGATGAACTGGCGGAACTCTACCATAATTGTTTCGCTTATTTTCATGGTCATGAGTTTGGCGGCACCAATCCCGCCTTGTTGAAAGCGCTGGCTTATGGTAGCTCCATCCTGGCCTTAGATACCGTTTTCAGCCGGGAAGTGCTGGCGGATGGCGAATACGGTTTGTTTTTCAGCAAATCCGCCGGGAGCATCCGGGACCTGATGCGGGAGGTAGAGAAGAATCTCGCTTTAGTAGATGATTTCAGGGCCAAATCGCGGCGTCGCATTCGTGAGAATTACACCTGGGAGAAGATAACCGATCAATACATCCAACTATTTAAAGAGTTGACCCCACCACGTGGGGAGGGGGTAAGGGCAGGTAATAAATAACACAACCCGGTCCCCCCTACCGCGGAGCGGCTAAACGCTGCCCCACGCATGTGTGGTCAAAATAAGAAATTCAAAACGAACTTTTTAGATTATTAAGAGCTATTTTTAGCACGACGTTTGTGATTTGATTTTTGCAGCTTGTAATTTGTTTGTAATTTGTGTTTTGTGTTTTAGCCATTCTACCCCATTTTATGGTATACTTATGGGCTTAGAGGTGATATGATGACTATTTTGGTAACCGGGGCAGCCGGTTTTTTAGGCTCCCATTTGTGTGACAGGCTGCTGGCGTCAGGTCATGATGTAATCGGTTTAGATAATTTTTTTACCGGCAGCAAAAACAATATCAGGCATTTATTGGATAACAACCAT
Organism: Candidatus Aminicenantota bacterium; assembly: GCA_023135565.1. Taxonomy (GTDB): domain Bacteria; phylum Acidobacteriota; class Aminicenantia; order UBA2199; family UBA2199; genus JAGLQA01. The sequence goes on from JAGLSW010000457.1 coordinate 11,854, forward strand.
TTCGAATTGATTCGCCACGACATCGTGGAACCGATTTTGCTGGAAGCAGAGCAGTTGTATAATTTTGCCTGTCCCGCTTCCCCGGTGCACTACCAGTACAACCCGGTGAAAACCATCAAAACCTCGGTAATCGGCGCGATCAACATGCTCGGTCTGGCGAAAAGAGTAAAAGCGCGTATTTTACAGGCGTCCACTTCGGAAGTGTATGGCGATCCTGAGGAGCATCCGCAGAAAGAAGACTATTGGGGCCGGGTGAACCCAATCGGGCCGCGGTCTTGTTATGATGAAGGCAAGCGGGTGGCTGAATCGCTGCTGATCAATTATCACCAGCAGAATAATGTAGACATTCGTATTGTGCGGATTTTTAATACTTACGGTCCGCGTATGGCAATGAATGATGGCCGGGTTGTCAGTAATTTCATAATCCAGGCGTTAAGAGGCGAATCCATTACTATTTATGGCAAAGGTGAACAGACCCGTTCTTTTTGTTATGTGTCCGACATGGTTGAAGGTGCCATCAAGATGATGAACCGGGAGGATTTTATCGGGCCGGTTAATCTCGGCAATCCCCGTGAAATACGGATTCTCGAACTGGCAGAAATGATTTTGCAGTTGACTGCATCGAAGTCTAAGATTATTTTTCATCCTTTGCCTGAGGATGATCCGGTGCGCCGCAGGCCGGATATAAGCCTGGCAAAGAAGGAGTTAGGCTGGCAGCCTCTTGTTTCTTTAGAGGACGGTTTAAAAGAAACCATCGAGTATTTTAAGGGGGTGCGTGGGGGGGACGGCGTCCCCGGCCTTTTAGCCTCCGGCGGCCCTGC
>JAGLSW010000458.1 GCA_023135565.1 Candidatus Aminicenantota bacterium
GGCAGGGGCCGCCGGAGGCAAGAGGTTCGGTATGCCGAGGCCCCCAACTTCAATTTAATGGGAGCGGTGTGCCGCTGGCCCCCGACGATAAACCCAATGGGGGCGCCGTGGTATTTAGGGACAGGCTAAAAAATAAATTTTTCTGAAAACTGCACTTGACATTATGCTTCGATTCTTTTAATATTTACTATTGTCGGGAAAAATAAGAGCAAACTTCTAACAATAAGAAAAGACGGACGGCTGAATGCCGTCAAGAACAGAACGTTTAGGAAGAGAGAAAACATAACACACTGGCAATTAATCTACATTCGGAGGTTTGTTATGCCGAGACCAAGAAGAGCATGGGTTTCACAAGAGACGGGTTCTTTTCATATAATATCCCGCATAGTGGGTGGAGAAATCATCCTGTATGATGGAGAAAAAGAATATTTCCTGAAACTGCTGGAACGCTTAGCATCCGGTTTTTTTGTCGATATTCACGCATTTTGCGTAATGGGGAATCATTTCCACATCCTCGCTACCGGTTTGGAGTTAGAAGCAAAAAAAGCATCGAAAAAAGAGCTTTATGTCCGCTACAAGGCGGTGTACGGCAAAGATGCAGACCCCCCCGCCGGGTCTGTCGAATCAGACGGCACCTTGATCCCGGACGAGGATGGAGGCGTGGAACGTTTACGCAGGCGTCTGGGTTCTATATCGTGTTTTGTGCAGGAATTAAAGCAGACTTTCAGCCGGTGGTACAATAAAAAATACGAGCGCAAAGGGTATTTATGGAGTGACAGGTTTAAAGGAGTGATTGTAGATAAGGGAGAAGCGCAGTTGGCCTGCAGCGCTTATATCGATCTAAATCCGGTAAGAGCGGGAATCGTCGAATGCCCGGAAGACTACCGTTGGTGCAGCCTGGGGCTGCGTGTGAGATATCCGGGTCGTTCAAAAAAATTATTAACTTTACTTTCTACATTAGATGATAATATTGAAGGCTTTTCTCGATTAGACTCTCCCGGCAAACGCATCGATACGAAAAGTTTTTACCGGTATCGTAAATTTGTCTATCTTTCCGGTGGTTTAGAGAAGGAGGGAAAGGCAGTTATTGCACCCGAGTCGGTAGATGATGTTGTTAGTCATCATGGCAGGATTGGGATAGGCGATAGGTTTCGTTTTCGTGTCAAGAATATTTCAGAGGGTTTGGCTGTAGGAAGTTATTCCTTTATTGCCGACATTCAGAAGAGTTCTAATCGTAAATTTATTCGTCCTCGGACATTTATTGAAGGGAGCTATCTATTTGCAACGCGGGTTTTGCGGTTGTGATGCGATAGAGTTATAAGCATTTCTCCAGGACAGGTTTGAGAAAAGAACCACCTATGATTAACGACAATTAGAACTACCTCTGATCGATATCCTCGCCAATTGGTACTTTGAGAAAAAAAGAAAATAGAGGAGAGGGGAAAGAGTAGATAAACGTGCTATATTAAGATGTTTTGATCAATGTTTCCAAGTTTCCAGGTTTGTAAAAAAATATTTTGCCGAAAAATATTCTTCCTTTTTGTCTTTTTTTTGCCTGTCTCTTTTCCTACTCTTTCCTGTTTTTTTGTTTCCTGACTAACTATGAGTAAATACAGTTTTCAGAATTCTACATTCATTCAACAACGACAACAATTACGATTAATTACGATTTTTTAGCCTGTCCCTTTTTTTCTTCTCCCAGCAGGAGTTGTTTTTGTGTTAATTTGTGTAATCCGCGGGCCGCTGTGAGTTCGTAGTAATAGTAGATCGTCCCTCATCATTTATAACTCATAACTCAATTTTCAATATTTTTCTCTTTTTGTTTAGTGAATTTTATGGTACAATGCCAGACTTAATTTAGTAAATTCGGAGGAAGAATGCTGAACGACAAAGACATTACTTTTATCGCCCAAAAATGCGAAACCAAATTCAACCAAGCCCAGAGCGTAGTGGCAATGCTATTAGAAGGAATGACCGTGCCCTTTATTTCCAGGTACAGGAAAGAAAAAACCGACAACTTAGACGAAGAAAAAGTTAACTTAGTGAACGAGAGTTTCGAGTACGTAAAAGAACTCAACGACCGCAAAGAAACCGTGCTGAAAACCATCGAACAACAAGGAAAACTGACCGCCGAACTCAAGAAAAAAATCGAAGATACTTATTCCAAAACCGAATTGGAAGATATCTACCTGCCCTATAAACCCAAACGGCGCACCAAAGCCACTGTAGCTAAAGAAAAAGGACTGGAACCCCTGGCCCTGTCGATTTTAGACGAAAACTTCAGCGGTTCCGTGGCGGAACTGGCGGAAACTTTTATCTCGGTTGAGAAAAAAGTCGATTCCGCCGCAGATGCTATTACCGGGGCCGGCCATATCATCGCCGAAATGTTCTCCGAAAATACCGACTTGAGAAAAAGAGTGCGCCGCGATATGTTCGAGAAAGGTTTGCTCTACGTATCGGTTACCAAAGATTTCCAGGACACCCGCTCAAAATACGAGCAGTACTACGATTTTAACGAACCGGTGAAAACCATACCCTCCCACCGCATCCTGGCAGTGCGCCGTGGCGAGACGGAGAAAGTCCTGAAAAGCAAGATCGAATTAGATAAAGAAATCATGCAGGGAAATGTCAAGCCCCTGCTTTTTGCTCCATCCCACCCCAACACCGATTACTTAGAAAATTTCCTGGCAGACGCCATGAAACGGCTGGTTTTGCCTTCTATCGAACAGGACATCCAGTCCGAACTAAAAAAACAAGCGGACTTAGACGCTATCGGCGTTTTTGCCGCCAATTTAGAGAAGCTGCTCCTCTCCTCCCCAGCCGGCAGCCTGCGGGTGCTGGGTGTAGACCCGGGTTTTAGAACCGGCTGCAAATTGGTAATCTTAGAAAAAACAGGGCAGCTTTTAGATAACACTACTATCTACCCCACCAAACCCTTAGAAAAAACCGAACAAGCAAAAAAAGTAGTAAAAGAACTAATAGAAAAATATAAGATAGAGGCAGTCGTCATCGGCAACGGCACCGCTTCCAGGGAAACCCAGGCCTTTTTCAAAGAAATCGTGCCCGCAGGCATTATCGTAATGGTGGTCAGCGAGGCCGGGGCGTCGGTCTATTCCGCTTCGGAAGCGGGCCGGGAGGAGTTCCCCGACAAGGACGTTACGGTCAGGGGCGCGGTTTCCATCGGCAGGCGTTTTCAAGACCCCCTCTCCGAACTGGTCAAGATCGAACCCAAATCCATCGGCGTGGGCCAGTACCAGCACGACGTCAACCAGGCGCTGCTCAAACAAAAACTCGATACCGTAGTTGCCTTAGTGGTGAACCGCGTGGGGGTAGAACTGGGCACCGCTTCTTATCACCTGCTTAAATACGTTTCCGGCATAGGCGAAACCCTGGCCAAGAACATCGTCCAATACAGGTATGAGCACGGTGTTTTTAAAAAGCGGGAAGATTTGCTCGACGTCAGGATGTTCGGTAATAAAGCTTTCCAGCAGAGCGCCGGATTCCTGCGTCTCCGAGCAGGCGAAAACCCGCTGGATTCCACGGGCATCCACCCGGAATCCTATTTCATCGTAGACAACATCTGTCAAAAAACCGGCAAAAAAGTCGATGAACTGCTGCGCAGTAATGAGGTTATCACGGATATCCAACCGGGAGATTATGTGACCGGGGATTTCGGCCTGCCCACTATCCGCGACATCCTGCAAGAATTGGAAGCGCCGGGCCGCGATCCCAGGGAAGATTTCGAAGTCTTCGAATTTGAAGAAGGCGTAGAAACTATCGACGACCTATCTGAAGGAATGGTTTTAAAAGGAGTGGTGACCAATGTCACCCGTTTCGGCGCTTTCGTAGATATCGGTGTGCACCAGGACGGGTTGGTGCATATCTCCGAACTTTCCCATCAATTCGTCACCAACCCGGAGGAAGTGATTTCCGTAGAAAATAAAGTAAAAGTAAAAGTGATCAGTATAGACCCGGAACTGAAGCGTATCCAATTGAGTATCAAAGCTACCCAGGACCCGCCCCGGAAAAAACGGCCAAAGCCGCAGAAAAAGAGAGTCCGGCAGGCCGGGCCCCAGCCCCAGGTCAAAAAGGAAGATCCTTTAGAGAGCCTGAAGCGTAAGTGGGGCGCGAAGTAGGAGGATCTCTTACTTTTTCTTCCTGAAGTTTTTAACTTTTTCGATGGTGAGGTTGCAGACGAACTTGGTGCCGCGGATGATATACCTGCCTAAGAAGAGGAGCAGCACACCTAGCGCAGCCGCTAAGACGGAAACGATTAGACCGACAATCCCTTCAGCCGTAGGGTTGGAAAAAAAGCTGACATAGTTGGCGTCGATCATCTCCATGTACTGTTCTATGAAGGCGGGATCGGCGATGCGGATTATGCTGATCACAATGCCCGCGAAACCGGCCACCACCAAACTGACTGCCGTGGCAAAATAAGCAATAATCAGGGAAAACACCGTCCCGATCATGGAAATGATGATGGCGACGCCGCTGATTCCTAAGGGAATACCGAAAAGACCGACCAGGATACCGCCCAGGATATAGAGTGGTAAGTTTTTATCTTTGCCCATTTTGATCATAGCGTTGGGCATCCTTTTTGAAAAAAGTTCCGCCGGTTCGCCTAATTTGCGCAGTACATTCAGTATGCGGTCGATCTCATCCCCTGTACTATCGTTTATATAGGATTCGTAGATATGTGACTGCATCTCTTTTACGAATTCCTGCCGGTCTGTTTCAGGCAGTCCTTTTAAGTTTTGTTTTAATCTTTCCACGTAATCGTCGACTATTTTTTCTACATTTGCCGGGTAATTATTGTTATTGCTCTTGCTCATTTTTTTTCTCCTTTTTAACATCTAAGGTTTTTTTTGATTTTGTTTTGTTTTTGTTATTTTCTTTTTTTTCAAACTTGACGTTTTTGACCAGTTCGATTAATTTATCGAACTCCTCACTCAAGACATCGTAAGCCTTTTTTCCTTTTAGGCTGATAGAGTAATATTTTCGCGGCGGTCCCTGGTTGGATTCCACCCACTCGGTATGGACAAGTTCCTCCTTGGCCAGCCGGGAAAGTATCGGGTAGATCGTACCCTCGTTGATCGGCACCTGCCGGCCCCGGGTAATGGTTTTTACCAGTGAATAGCCATAGTGTTTGCTATCCTCCAGGGCGCCTAAAACCGCCAGTTCCAGGATGCCTTTTCTCAGTTGTTTAATCTTGTTTTCCATATTTTTTATCCTTCGAAACGTTTTTTACCATGTACTGAGTTTCGCTCAGTACATGGTAATATATAGTATACGAAAAAATATAGTACTCGGTTCCCAAAATAATTTTTTTTTGCTCGCCGAAGACAAAAAATAATACGGGGTTGATTTATTAGTTCTAATTGTTGTAGAATAGACTCTACGAAAAAAGCAGGAGATCGTTGTAAACAAGCGATCCGGGAGGTATTATGAACAAAGTAATCGCCCAGGTAACGATTGTTCCTTTGGGAACGGGTTCCACGTCATTGAGTTATTATGTTGCGGAAGTGGAAAAAGTCTTAAGAAAAAACAAACACATAAAATCCCGGTTGACGCCCATGTCCAGCATATTGGAAGGTGACTTCGACGAGGTTTTGAAAGTGATCAAAAAGATGCACGAAGTGCCTTTTTCAAAAGGAGCCCAAAGGGTTTCCACGCGCATCAGCATCGACGACAGGAGGGACAAAGAAGCCTCTATGGACAAAAAGGTAGCTTCTGTAGAAGAAAAGATGTGAAACAAAATAGCTGCCAGCTTCTTGTTCCTATAGAATCCGGCCACCGCCGGCTGAAACCGAAACTTAATTTTTTTAGGTTAAATCTTGAAAAAAAGGAATATTTATTATATTATAGGTAGTGAAGAGCGGAATTACGATATGACAAAGAAAGTAACGATTAACATTTTCGAGCTGGCCGATAGAAACGCCGGGCCTTTAGAAAAAAAATTCGCTTCCCTGGTAACCGGCTGCGATAAGAAAAAATTACCGCTTATAGATAATTTTGCGAAGCAGGTTCAAAAAGACTGGAAACTCTCGATTAATATGAAAGACAGGCCATTAGGGATTTCTTGACATCCGGGAGCTATGAAAACATATATGAAGTCAAAAAAAAACAGGCCGATGATTTTATCGAAAAATGCAAAGAAGAGAGAAATAGGCTAAAGTCCCTACCCTTTGAAACATTCGGGACAGTTCACGAATTCCCCAAAGCGGAAGCGAGATATTCAAAAAATTCGATTCGAGAACTCATGCAAATAATTTGTAACGCAAAGCAGCTTTTGCCCGTAGGCAGGTGAAGGTAATAACAATGGAGACGATAACGTTTTATTCATACAAAGGCGGTGTTGGCCGCACTCTGGCATTAGCCAACATCGCGGTTTATCTTTCCCGGTTCGGTCAAAATGTCTGTGTCGTGGATTTTGACCTCGAAGCGCCAGGTATGCACTATAAGCTGCCGCAATTTTATGGTGCACCTATCGAGAACGGGTTGGTAGACTATATCTATGAATTTGTCTCCCCTACCGGGAGCATGCCCGGTTCTCTCACAAAGTTTAGCATGAAAGCAGAGAAAACCAACGAAAATTATGGGGATATTCATTTAATACCTGCCGGTAATGTTCTTTCCGCCGAATACTGGCAGAAGCTGACCTCTATCGACTGGCACAGTTTGTTTTATAAAGAGGGCGGCGAAGGAATTCCTTTTTTCCTGGAATTAAAGGAAAAGATAAACACGGAGATAAAACCTGATTTTTTGCTGATAGATTCCCGCACCGGCATAACGGAAATGAGCGGGTTATGCACGTCGGTATTAGCTGACAAGGTGGTTTTTTTGATAACCAACAACCGCGAGAATATCGAAGGTTCCCGGCAAATTTTGCGGGGTATTCAAAAAGCGAAGCGGTTAAAAGGTCAGAAACCCGTCGAGATCAATTTTGTTCTCACGCGCATCCCGATGCCGGATGACGATGAAGGCGAAAAAATTGAAGAAAAAATTATCGCAGATATAAGAAATTTTTTAAACGAGGATACGGAAAGCTTAGACGAACAATTAAATATCTCTGAAATATCGGTGCTCCATTCCGACCGGGAATTAGAATTAGCCGAGGCTGTCAGGTTAAATCAAAAGATCATCAAAGATACCCCTCTGGCCAAAGATTACGTCAGCCTTCTTTCAAAAATAATACGGAAAAACTTATCGAATTTAAAATAAACAACGTGCTTGGAAGTATTATTCCCACGATTTTTTTGAATTTTGGGGTTTGTTGGAGAGGAAAGAAAAAATGGCTCCCCGGGTAGGACTCGAACCTACAACCTAGTGGTT
>JAGLSW010000459.1 GCA_023135565.1 Candidatus Aminicenantota bacterium
TATAGATATGGTGGGGCAGGGGAGTATCTCGATGGTCACCGGGCCTAATATGGCCGGGAAGAGTACTTTCCTGCGCACTTTAGGGGTAAACGGGGTGCTGGCGTTAGCCGGAGCGCCGGTATGCGCCGAGCGTTTGGAGATTACCCCGTTCCGGTTGATTAGCAGTATGCAATCTTCGGATTCGTTGGACAAACACCTATCGCTTTTTTATGCGGAACTACAGCGGTTGAAGTTGATTTTGGATACTATAAAAGGCATCGAAAAAGAAAAAATCCCCGTTTTTTTTCTTATAGATGAAATGTTAAAAGGCACCAATGCCGTAGACCGTCAGAAAGGTTCTATCGTATTGTTAGAGCAGTTGATCGAAGCCGGGGCCAACGGCACGGTAGCCACTCATGACCTGAAGCTCACTCATTTAGAGGAGCCGGGGAATAGGGTGCGGAACTATCATTTTGATGGTGATATTGTGGAAGACAAATTGATTTTCGATTTTAAGTTAAGGCCGGGGGTGTGCAAGAGTTCCAATGCCTTGATTTTGATGAAAAAAATCGGTTTAGCGATTAAGTGACCGGGGTGCGTCAAGCCTCGTCTGTCGAGCAAATAACAATTTTCCTCGCCTCCGGCGGCCCTGCCGGGAGCCTCCCCCATCAAATTGAAGTTGGGGGCCTCGGCATACCGAACCTCCAAAAAAGTTTGAACAAAACTTTTGTTTATTCAACATTTCACGGTTAACACAGTTGCGGTGAGCAGGGGCCGGGTACGCCGCACCCACCCCGGCCTGCTGGTTGGGAAAAGAAGAGTTTGGTCAACTTTAGTTTTAGTTAATTTTTTTTAAAACCGGATACGTCAAACTCGAAAAGCGCCTTTTTGGAATTCCTCTTTCGCAAAGTACGAATCGTTACATTCGAGAACCCGGTTTGTTCGAGCATATCTTTGAAAAGCCGCTCAACAGGAATAATAATATTATAAAATGCCGAGTTCCCTACTATATAATGAACACAACCGCCGCCGATGATTTTACCGGCAGCCGCCTGTATATGCAGCCACATGTCTTCAAAATAGCGGGCTATATAATTCGACATCAGTTGGCCGTTTTTGTTGTCTTTATGGGAAACTCCGGCAAGCAAGTCTTTTAAGTAACCGGGACAAAAACTATCGGGGTTCCTTTTCCAATCGCTCAGCCTGCTGGTGGCAATGCCCCAGGTGCCCCCAATGGCCTGCCAGTCCAACTCTCCGGCATCCCTGCCGTTGGTCAAATATCCCAACCAGTACATATAAGGCCGCAGCTCCCTAATATATGACATGCGATTGGGGTAGGGCGGCGATGTTATCAAAAAATCAAATTTTTCCTGATTACCACAATCTAAGAAACGGGAGTCACACCTGGAAATTTCCGGCTTAACAATGGGATTCCGTGATGCCGAATGCAGTACCAGTTTGACCGCTCCTAAAAATATCGAATCAAATTTTTCCCGGTTTTCAAAAAGGGAAGGCTGATCGCTGCCGGTTTTTTTGAAAGACATGGACTGATGGTTAAAAGCTGCGTTGGACAGTTCGATTACTAAACGGCAGAAGGCGACTAACAAAAGATTTTTTATTTTGGATGACGCGGGATGAAGTTTATCTATCGCTGCTTTTAGTGTACAAAGGTAATCGAGTTCATCGGGGTTCCACCATCTTTGAATGTTATATATCGGCGGCGGTTCAGCAGGAGAAATACCATTATTTGAAATCATATCAACCAATTCCTCTGAAACCGATGCGGTATTTTTTATATCGTCACTGCTGAATAAACTTGATTTAACCTGCCCGAACCAGGCCAGGAAAGGATTTAGCTCATAACCTACGGCAGGGAAACCATGGTATCCGGCATAAAGAGGCGTTGTGCCTGTGCCGGCGAAAGGATCTATAACCTGAGCGCCCGGGTCTGTATCTTTTAGAATTTCTTCTACTAATTTAACCGAGTATGCGGGCGTTAAGCGGAGCCAGCCGTGCCTGCCCAGGTCTCGATTAAATTTGAATGTATAATCGGAACGCTGCTTGAATGCTATATTTGTCATGGTATTATTTAGTTGAGAGCAAGCTCTCGAGAATATTTGTAACCTGTTTTTTGATCACATCTTTATTTCGTTCAAAAAAAGCGGCTATATCATAACCGACAATATCTCTCATGAAGGTGTAAAATGATTCATGTGGTGTCGAGTTATTTGTTATCCCTTTTAGTAACATCCATTTTTCTGCTGTATACCGCATGGATATATCCTGGTCGATTTGTTGAGACAGTATAGCGGCACAGGGTAAATATCCTTTTGTATATGCGGCTGCCGCATTGGCAATATCGGCATTCTGTCGTTTGGAATCTTTGCTTTTGTATCCCTGCCTTATTTCAAAAACGATTCCTTTCAAAGAATTCCGTATGTTACTGTCGATTTCCAAAATTTCCGACGAACGATGAATCCAATTCAAAACGACTGAGTGGCGATTTTTATCATCGAGCTTTGCAAGAGGTATTCGGCCATCCAGATGCAGGGTGCGTGTTCTGCCACCGGTTCCCGGAACTGTGTATGACCATTTCGTATCTTCGTCATTTAGGTTGAGATTATCTCGTAACGCCACTCTGAAAATTTTTTCACATCCGCTTCCTATTTGCCGGTAAATGCTGGTCATACCACCCGCGGCTTTATGAGCGGCATACATCAAAGGGCTGTCTAGTCCCATCCAACTATAAAAAGTGTCATCACCATAAATCTCCCGGAACTCCTGGAGTGAATATCCTTTTTTTCCACCTCGACCAAGTTTCGGCCTGTAGTTTTTGCAGACTTCAAGTGACTCTAACAGTATATCCAGGTACAGCCTGTCTTTTTCATTTAGCGTCATATTATTCTCATCTAACCTCTGTTTCAAAACCTAATTATCGCTTGCAGCCGTTCGTTTTCCAAGAATAAATAATAGCTCATTATTATCTAAAAATCAACTGCTAATTTTGATCCCGGTTTTTTTTCGACTTGCCTCAGGCAACCAGGGACCGGGTGCGTCAAACCTACTACTTACTTCTTGTATTCGATCTTGCCTTCTAAGTGCTCTTCGTAACGGGCCAAAATAAACAACAAATCAGAAAGACGATTCAAATAAATACGCGGATTAACGGGCACCTCTTCCGCTTCTGAAAGATCGAGCACCCGCCGCTCCGCCCGCCGCGCTGTGGTTCGACAGACATCGAGTTTCGCCGACTGCGGCGTGCTGCCGGGTATTACAAAACCTTTAAGACCGATTTCTTTTTCCAGGTCACGTATTATAGAAGTAATCTTTTCTATATTTTCATCTTTTACCGGGTCGGCGTACTCTCCTGAGCGGGTAGCCAATTGCCCGGCCACTTTGAAAAGATCACGCTGCACCTGCTGGAGTACGTCGAGCACCCGGGGGCTTTTCGCTGCGTGTTTGGCCTCACCTAAAAAAGAGTTTAGCTCATCTACCGTGCCGTAGGCTTCCACCCGCGCACTGTTTTTGGGCACCCGTTCTCCTGACCAGAGGCTGGTTTTGCCTTTGTCGCCCGTACCTGTCGTTACGCTCATTTTTTTCTCCGCTTACGTTTTTATTAATCTAAATTATATCAGAATTTTAGTATAAAACACAACGTGATTTTTTTCGTATAATAATATTAAGATGGGGACGGCGTCCCCAACCTATGAGGGGCCTGGGCGAAGAACGGCGTCCGCACCCTCTAAGGGGCCTGGATATTGCATGTCCGATTAAGTTGCCCCTAAAAGCTTGTTTTTTAGCAAACTTTCAGGAAGTATTAAAAAAACTATCTATAGGAGGTAAACACCATGAAACATTATAACGTTTTAAGCAAAACAGTACTGTTCGCTGTACTGACCGGCCTGGTATTTCTCGGCCCGCTGCATTCCGCGGCTGTCGAAAAAGAAGTCACCGTAGCAGCGGTAGGCGATTGTATCATCAGTCACAAAGTATCGAATCTAAAAACCCCGGCATTTCTCAAATTGGCCGCCATCCTGCGCGGCGCGGATGTGACCTACGCCAATTGTGAAACCACTTTCTGTGATGCCACCGAAAACTTCCCTTCATATAAGACTACCGACCCCAACCTCTTCTGCGATCCCTGGGGAGCAGACGAGCTCAAATGGTTGGGTATCGACATCGTCAGCCTGGCCAATAACCATACCATGGATTTTAGTTTTGCCGGTCTAACCGAGACTATCGAAAACCTAAAGCGGGTGGGCATCGGTTATGCCGGAGCAGGAAAGAATTTAGATATGGCTTCCAGGCCGGGCTATATCGACACGGCGGTGGGCACTGTATCCTTGATTAGCTGCTCTTCCTGGATACCGGAAAAAGAGTTCCAGGCGTCCCAGGTTCATCCCCACATGAAAGGACGGCCCGGATTGAACCCGCTGAACACGCAAATGTTGGTGCAGGTCACCGCAGAAAACCATACCAAACTCAAAGAGGCCATGAATAACACCCTCAAAGACTTAGGCATTCCCGTAGAAGAACCGAAAGAGGGAGAGAAAGAAAAACCTCTCGATTTCGGCGGCCCCTATAAGTTTATGAAAGGCGACAAAACAGTGATCGTTGTCAAACCCAATGAAAAAGACCTGGAGCGTATCCTGGAAGAAATCAAGATCGCCCGGCGCAGTTCGCATATCGTGATGGTCAGCCTGCATGAGCACAACGCCGACTACAAAGAAAAAGCGCCTACAAAATTCTGGAAAGATTTTGCCCGCCAATGTGTGGATGCCGGGGCGGATATGTTTTTCGGCACCGGCCCTCATCAATTGTTCGGCATCGAAATATACAAAGGCAAGCCGATTTTTTACAGCCTGGGTAATTTTTTCTTCCAGGAGACGCGGCTAATCTCTCCCGAAGCTTATGTGCGTTGGGATTTACCGGCCTATTCCAAAGACCCGCTGCTGCTGGCCGAAAAAATGAACGCCTATTTCAAAGACAAAGTGTTCTGGCAAAGTTTTGTGCCGCTGGTTTCGTTTGACAAAAAGAATAAACTGACGGGCATTAAACTTTACCCCATCGTGTTGGGACAAAATGAGCCGGTGTTCTGGCGCGGTATTCCCCGCCTGGCCGGTAAAGAGCAGGGCAAGGAGATTTTGCAGCGTTTGCAGAAGCTTTCCGCGATTTTTAAGACTAAGGTAGTTATCGAAAAAGGCGTAGGCAAAGTGGTGTTGTAAGTTTGTGTTTTTTTGAGAAAAGGACTATAATAATTGCTTGAAAAAAACGGAGGTAACGATGAAAAAAATATTCGGCTTTATTATTCTTTTTTCGGCGCTTGTGTTTTCGATCTCTGCCGGGAACGGGTCTTTTGAAAAAGATGTGATTAAAACCGAAAAAGGTGATTTAATTATCACCTTAGTCGGTCACGGCACCCTGATGTTCGAGTTTGACGGGAAAGTTATCCATGTGGACCCGGTGGGCCGCGTCGCTGATTACAGCAAACTGCCGAAAGCGGACTTAGTGCTGGTCACCCACCACCACGGTGACCACTTAGACGCCGATGTGTTGGAGCAGATCAAAAAAGAAAAAACCGTTATAATCGCCACTGAAAAATGCACGGAAAAATTCAGCGCCTGCAAAATTATGAAAAACGGTGATACTCAAACCGCCTGCGGTTTTAAGATCGAAGCTGTACCGGCTTACAACATCGTTAATAAACGGAGCAGCGGCGATCCTTATCATGTGAAAAGCGAAGGAAACGGTTATATTATTATTTTTGCCGGTAAGCGGGTTTACGTCGCCGGTGACACGGAAAACACCCCGGAGATGAAAGCGTTAAAAAATATCGACATCGCTTTCCTGCCCATGAACCTGCCTTACACTATGACGCCGGAGATGGTGGCCGATGCGGCGCGAGCGTTCAGGCCGGGTATTCTCTATCCTTATCACTATGGCAGTACCGATACTGCGAAGCTGGTAGAACTGCTGAAAGGCGAAAAAGATATCGAAGTTCGCATCCGCCGCATATACCCGGTAAAAAAAAACCGCGGCGCGGGGAGCCTATAAGCCGCTTCGCGGCATGGTGGTGTTTTTGATTTTAAACCCCACATGCGTGGGGAAGCAATTAGCGGCTCCGCCGCAAGAGGCAGCGGGTGAGCGCTTTTGATTTTAATCATCAAAAGTTTGGCCCCCGGCAGGGCCGCCGGAGGCTAATGGGTTGGGTGCGCCGCATCCCCGCCGGAGGCAAGTCCCTCGGCCCCTTTGCTAAATCTGTATTTTATGCTTGATTTTTTGTTTTGATTCTGTTAAAGTCTATTCCCGGCCCGGTTTTTGTTTTATTTTGTGCCGGGAAAAAGAATAAAAGAAATTGCAACCCAAACTTTAAAAAAAGGAGGACAACATGGGATTATTTGATTTCGCTAAAGATGCCGGTAAGAGCATCGACACGCACCTGAACATGGCACAAGAGGTGCAGAAATTAGGATTGGACGTCGAAGACCTGGACGTGAAATTTGAAGACGGCACTGTTAAAGTAGGCGGCGCGGTAAAGACCCAGGAAGACCGGGAAAAGGTTATCCTTGCTTTAGGAAATGTTTCCGGCGTAGGCCGGGTAGATGATTCCTTAGATGTTGGGGATGGCGCGGATGAAGCGGTTTTTTATATGGTAAAACCGGGAGACAGCCTGTCGAAGATCGCTAAGGTTCATTATGGCAATGCCATGAAGTATCCCGAAATCTTTGAAGCCAACAAACCGATGCTGTCGGACCCTAATAAGATTTATCCCGGGCAGGTACTGCGTATCCCGAAACTTTGAGTGCTGCCTCCGTCGGGAACAGCCTTCAGCTTTCGGCATTCAGCCATCAGCAAACGGGCATTCGTGAACTCTGAGGGGCTGGGCGCTCAGCTTTCAGCCCCTCATCGCTCATAACTCATATTTCTGCCTGGGACAGCCTTCAGTCTTCGGCATTCGGCAATAAGAAAATTTTGGGGACAGTCAAGAACCAGAACTCCAGCCTGTTTGAGAAATAAAGGGAGAGCACTCTCTACAGAATTTTGTAAATAAAGATTGACATTAATGAAAAATTAATATACTATATTATCGGTCGAGGAGTGCCACAACCATGAACATAGAGAACTCAAAAAAGTTAGAAATCATCAGCAACCTATCTTTTGTCCCCACCGACAAATTAGGTGAAATTAACGATTTTATCCAGTACATCATGTATAAAAATAAAGTAAAAAAAAAGAAACCTCTCAGCGTCTGGGGTATCTGGGAAAATAAAGGCTTTGAAGAGATAGATGTAGAAAAGGAATTGGCAATCCTTTGCAGAGAGGTCCGGGATAATTTAGATAGGAAAGAATTTTAGCAATGGAATACCTTTTAGATACTGTCACACTGGTTAGATATTTGACTAAATCCCGCAATATAACCGCAAAAGTGAAAGCAATTTTTGAGAAAGCCGAACAAAATGAATGTAATTTTTTCATATCTACTATCAGCTTTATGGAAATACTATATTTATCGGAGAAAAAACGAATACCGATAAATTTAGACGAAGTTGTTGAAAAGATCAAGGAGTCAACGATTTATAGTGTTGCAGCCTTATCGACCGAAATAATATTGACAGCGCAGCAGGTTAATTTTTATGAATTGCATGACCGGATGATTTTAGCAACGGCAAAATATTTAGATTTGCCTCTTATTTCACCGGACAGGAAATTCAAAGAGGTTGGAGATATAGAGACGATCTGGAAATAATTCCCCGGTGTAGAAAATTTTGGGGACAGTTAAGAATGCAGCCGCCGCTCCAGCCCCTATTATAAATCAAACTCCTTTTCTTTTCAAATCCAGGAAGAAGAAATTTACCTTTCCTGTGGGCATGGCGAAACAAAATCAAAAGTTTTCTCTTTACGAAGTGGGGATAAAGAGGGCATGGAATAAAAAAAGGGAATTAAAACAAAAAATAAGTTTGATTCTTTTTCTTAGTAATGGTATAATAAAATTTAGGGAGTCAATGATGAATAAATCTAAACTCGACAGTTTTGAGAAAGTAGCAAAGCTTTTAAAAGACAACTGCTTTGAAAAATTTGCAGAAGATCATTTTTTTTACGCCGATTATGAAGTGAGAAGCCTCGAAGTATTTGTTTTTCAAGGGGAGAGTTTCTTAAGCATTGGGGATAAGCGGGGACGCTTAAAGGTCTACAACCGGCTTACTGAAGAATTAATAATCGATGAATTAGTAAATGGAACCATCGATATTTTGTCATTCGTAAACCTACCGGGTGACCGGGGCTTACTATTTGTAGGGGTTCGTTTCCAAGGTTTATTTGTCTATCGGTTCGATAGTGACATAAAATCCGGGAATCTATCTCAAATCATAGAAGAGAACAAATTTATCAGTTTTTTTTATCCCAATATTGCTTTCGATAGTCGAGGGAACGCAAAGAAGTTTGAGTTATGGGTGTGTTTTCAGGATGGCGATTTTCGAATATGTACCAACAATTATCCCATAGAAGATTGGAATCAAAGAAAACAAGAAAATTTACCTTATGTTATAGAAAGTTGTACTGTCGACTACAATGAGCGGTCCGGTATAACTGCACTCTTCCTGGGCAACTCTGCCGGTGATATATTTTACATTCCCTTCTCCGAGCGGGAAGGAGCGGATTTCCCTAAAAACTTAAAAGCTCTTAATAAGAGAAAAATATTGAACATCCACGGCGCTGTTATCGAGAATATGATTCCCTTGTCGTCCTATAGGACGATGCACAGCGATAAAAGCCCGGGAGAACCTTTTTATCGCGATTATTCAGGGTGCTTGGTATCCACAAACAATAAGGTTATATGTATCTATTTTGTTGGCGCAAGAAACCTACCAAAGGATGTTCGTACCCTAACCAAGGTTTTTCCCACTCAAGTGATCGATATAAAATGCTTACAATTTAACGACTGTTGTTACACAGTGGCATCGGACGTTGAGAAAAAACTCCACATGGTGAAGAATATAACGGATATGGAACCGTCAAGTAAAAATATAGAAGTCATTTTCGATGGAGAATATCGAAATCTTACATTTGATGAAAGCATTTACAAGTTTTGTTTTGTCCCCTTCCAGGACGAAATTGGGGGGAATCGAATCGAACAAAGAGCTTACTTAGGGACGGGGAATTATGCCATACCCATAAATATCTATTTCCCCGGGTCGAAATTAAAAGAGGCTGAAAATTTTTTTTCTGATCTACTTGAAATTCGCTCCGGGACGTTATCTCAATCTCGTAAAGGTATAATAGATAAAAGAGAAGTTTTTGATTTAATTGAAGAAATTCTTGACCATTTTCGCCTCAGTTCGTCCAAAACAGCAATTAAACAACTGCTGCTTAGATTGCTGGGCCAGTTTGCTCAAAGATATTGCAAAAGTGAACAATCTTTTTTATTAAACCATAAGGATAGGTTTTGTCGCATATTTTATAAGATTATTGAGAATGAAGACAGTGAATTGGTAATTAAAGCGAGTGAATTTTTGGCGTTTATAGAAAAACACTGTTCCCGGTCACCGGAAGTTATTACGGACCTACAAATTCATATTAAAAAGTTCATACTGAATAAAAAGAGTTATTCCTTGAGATCGGAGAAATTGAAAGAATTAGTTGAATATAACGAAAACTGCGGCAATTTGGTAGATGCTGTAATTTACAGGGGAATTCTCTGTGAAAGGCAGTATGACCCGGTCTCTCATATCGAATTTAATGATGATGACGGTGAAATAACCAGGATTGTTTCGTTCGCTAACAAGTTCATCGCCAGCACATCGAAAGGTAAGGTTTTCTACGTAGATATGGATGACCAGGAAAAACGATTGATTTTTGAACATGGAAATGACCGAAAAACCGGTAATCTCGACACAAAAATTAATAACATTTATTCGGGAAGGGAAAAAGTATATTTGTTGGCAAGAGATAAGAGGATCATTGTCCTCGATGCGCAGAAAATACAAAAAAAACTCGATAAAAATATCCCATTTCCCTCCAAAGAAGTGGTAGATATTACAATCCTCTTACCGGGGAATAGAAGCTATGGCATGGCTGTATGCCGCATGCCGCATGCCGCATCATAAAGAAAGGGAAGACGAGTGCTTGGTAGGGACCAATCGGGGGGAGATATTCCACATCACCCCTTCCCGGGAAGCCATAGAATTATCCTCAGGCGATTCCGATACATCGGCGATTTTGGGTTTAAGATCATTCCATTTAGATAGGCGTTCTTTTATTGCAGCCGCTTACCGGAACGGCACTGTCAAAGTTTTCGAGTTTTTCCCGGGAAATAAAGGAAATATCATACTTAGAAAGAGTATGCAGGTGGACGCTTATGCAGTCAATCGGTTGTTTGTATTTTTTGAAGACAGTAACTATGACCGGTTCCCGTTGATCGTGGTGGGCACGGATTCAGGCATCTGTTACGGCATACGCATGATGTTCGACGATGATAAAACAGGTGACATCCATTTTGTCTTTGAGTGGTCTTATCAATGCGAGGGGGCTGTCAGAGCTATTAAACCCTTTTCATTGAAAAAGGGTCAGAACTATATACTGGTATCCTCATTGGATGGAAATATTCATGTACTCGAGAGAAATGGGATTTCTGTCAATACTATCCCTTTCAATTTACCGCAAACCCATGTCTATATCCCGGAGTTTCAACGAAGCGAAAGCGACAGCTATGTTGGAGGCTATATCATTACCTTTGACAATAGATTCAAGAAAATTCGTTTCGTTCTTAAGAAAAAAATAATAAAGGAAATCAATCGCTGCTTTTCAGGAGAACAAAAAGGGTACGAGGAATTTGCCGGGATCGGCGATGATGTGCAATTACTCAAATTCAAAAGTATAGATATTAATGAAAATTATTTCAAAGTCCGCTACTATCTAAAGAGTGAGAATTTTAACTCCTCGGAACGTATCCTTGAGGAAATGGAAGCTCTATTTGCAAGCGGGAAATTTGAAGAAAACATTCATGCTTTAAGGGCCTTGCTGCGCCGCCTGTTTTTTGAATATTTCACTGGACTATTGGATGATGATGAAAAATATAGGAAAGTCAAAATCCTATTTTTTCGAACCGTGGAGCAGTGGGATTACAAAGGGTCAAAAAATAATGATAAGGCCCAATTATACTGGATTCGTTATATGCTGCGAGGATGTGAAAAGTCCGGCAATCCTGTACAAATATTCAACGATTGGTTTCAGGTGAGCAAGGAAGTAGCCATAAAATACAATATCCCGGAAGCAGATTCAGTTAATATAGTCAAACATTTTATTTCCCACCCCAATCCATTTTTCAGGAATAAAACACTTCAATATATCCGGCGAAATATAACCGCACCGGAAGATAAAAAAGGGGATGAAGAGAAAACGGAGTGGGAACCCGGTTTAGTAGATACTTTATCAGGAGCTGTTATAGAGGTCTTGCAAAGATACCGCACGGGAAAAACCGCAGGCCCGTTGTGGTTTGAACTGGAAGCGGTGCGCTTTCTTTCCTGGCTGGTGGTGAATTACAAGAATACCGGTTTTTGTCCTTCGAAGCTGTGTTATAATGTATGGAAAAACGGCATTTCCCCATCTTTTTTTTCCTGGTTGGCCGATTTTATTTTGATATACCAGGGAGAAGTGGAAAATAAGGGAGTTATTTCAACTATGTTTCGCGCTGCCGGGCAATTGGATACAGAATTAAAGCGGGACAATCCCCGAACTAAGGATATTCTTCCCAAACTTACTGCATTTTGTTCTGAGATTTGTGAAAGGAAGGAAAAAGCAGTGGAGCAGCAAAAAGAAAATAGCAGGGAATGTGAATTACGCGGCGAATTTATAATCTTTTTCCATTCTATAGCGAATTTCCTAAAATTTCAGAAAATCGACGATTTTAGTGACATCGCTATACTCGAAAAAATACAGATCGATAATAAACCGGAATACTTTAACGCCGGGCCACAGGTATTGAATGAATTTTATGATCTATCCCAGGATATGAAAGGATACTATCAAGAAAAATACGATGATATTTACACGTTAAATACGTTAAAATATGAAACCTTTTCTAAGATCAAAAAAACACTCATGCAGATTGGGGAAAATATAGACAGTTTGAAAGATAAAATTCTCTGGTTGGAATACAAATTTTATTCTTCTATTTTGAAGCAGTGGAATGGCATTATTAAAGAGGAGATAGACAATAATGTAATCCTCGATTTTGCCAATGCCATAAAAGAGTATAATGATCGCTGCACCGCTGACCATGTAGCTATGGATATAGTGTTGATATTTAAAAATATTTTTACTCGCCTCAATATAATGGCGGAATGCGATCGCTCTTTCCTCAGCAATTCTCTTTTTATCCATT
>JAGLSW010000046.1 GCA_023135565.1 Candidatus Aminicenantota bacterium
CTTTTGAAAAAGTTTGATCAAAACTTTTAATGATTTAGAATCAAAAGCGCTCACACGCTGTTTCTTGCGGCGAAGCCGCTTATAGGCTGCCCGCGCCGCGGGCTTGAAAAAAGGGGACTTATATGATATAAACAACTATAAGAGGTTGTAATACCAATTAAATTCTGGAGGCATTATGAGTGAAAACAACGATATTTTCGAGAAATACTTAGATGAAGAAAAAGGAGTCGCCGGTTTTTTTAAAAAGTCCAAATCCTGGGTTTACATCGTCACCGCGCTGGCTGTCGTTTTTGTCTGCATTATCGCCTATAAATCCCTGGTAGTAGATCGCATGAGCAAGCAGGAGGTTTTAGACTCCATGGCAGTGGTGGAATTAGATTCCCAATGGGTAGAGAAGGAGGTCACTAACGACGGTGTAAAAATTGTCCCTACCGTTACCTTTAAGATAAAAAATGTGGGTCGGAAGGCGCTGCGTTATCTAAATTTCGAAGGCGTATTTATGTTTGAAGAGACAGGTCAGACTCACAGCGACGGCATCGCCTTTGCCTGCAAAGAGCCACTGCCGCCCGGCGAAACCAGCGAACAGGTATTTATCAAGTCGCGCTTCGGGTATTCGGCATCCGGCAAACAGGCATTTATGACCAATAAAGAGAACTGGAAAAAAATGGACGTCAAAATATTCGTCAACACGAAAGGTTCCGGCCCGGTTCGTATTGTTGAAAAGCATCCTGTCAAGCAGGTGATCGAAGGTCTAAAAGGTGCGCCCCAGGAATCGGCTGCTGAGCGGGAGCAGTTGAAAAAGAGCACTGAGAGAGTGGCGAAATCTATAGAGATCGTGGCGCAGGAGACCAAATGGTTAGACAGGAAAGTCATCACCGGCAAAGCGGTGATAGTGCCTTCGATAAAGATTACCATTAAGAATCTTTCCGCGGAGCCGCTTCGGGATATAGTTTTTAAAGGTACTTTTTTGTTTGACGGTTCTGATGAATGGCTTGCCGACGGGTTGACCCGGGCCTTAAAGAAACCTTTGGCCGGCGGGGAAACCAGCCCGGAAATATTGATTAGAGCGGAGCATGGCTATACTGCTTCTTCCAAACGCGCCTTTATCGATAACAGGCAGAACTGGAAGCCGGTAAAAGTCAAGGTGTATGTGAAAGCGCAAGATTCCGGTTATGCCTTTTTGGGAGTTTTTCCGGTGAGTCGTGAGATCGAAGGCGTGATTGTGCGTTACCGCATGAAGGAGAAATAGCGGTAGGTTAATAATAATGACCGACAAAGGAACATTACCTTACCTAATTAGAAAATTAGAACAAGCCAAAAGTAGTATCACAGAAGAGCATCTCTGGTATGCGGTACGGGGTGCCCTGGACCCCAAATTGCTTATATCTAATATTTCGGAAGCGCTTCGTGTATCTGCCGAAGAAACAGAGCAATTACTTATTGACAATGGCTTTGGGGACCTGGTGGCGCAAAAAAAACTCGCGATGTCTAAAGGTTCCGCATCGTCCGGGATGCAGAAAGATTACATTATTTCTACATCCAAAGAAGTGATTTCTCCTTTCCCTGATATTTTTTCGATTGAATTTTCTCCGCCTCTGCATCAGCCTATTAAGTTATCATATTCACAGCATGAAGCTATATCTCTTATGACGGGAGAAATATTGGAGGCGGTTGATAATGATTCATTTATTGCATTATACCGGAAAAATATTCGCCGGTATTATGATAATTTCATGGCATCTGATGCTAAATTAATAGACCGTTATATTTCAGAACAATTCAAAGCGGATTATCCACGATACATTGTGAATTCCGGCATCGGGGCAAATGAACAATTTAACCATTTCGCAGCTCATGTCAATAATATTAATCCCAACCGTCACTGCAAATGGCTGGTCATCGATTCGCCAAAACACTTAGCGAAACTGCCTGAAGATGCTTCTGTCGAAAACACTCTTTTTATGGAATTTTCCAGGAGTGGAAAAACCGAGGAAACGGTAAAGATACACGAGTATACTCCTCGTGAAGCGAAACGTATCGTATTTGCAAATTCCGGGCCTTTGCGAGATATTGGTCTAAGGGACAAAAATCTGGTGTTGGATTTACCCGACCAGGTTTCCGGGCGATTTGGCAGGAATAAAACACCTATACTTCTCGCCCCTATGCATGTTGCCAAAATGGATACCGGTACATTCTGGAAAAATATAGAAAAGGTAGTGGCGAAATTTGATCTTTCATCTCCTAACTGCCTACCGGTACAGATCGCCCAATTTATCTATCTTTATCAACAGAAAAATGGCACAAATCATATCTATTTCGGCTGTAATGATGATGTCCTGGCTTTTTTAGCCGATGAACTGCTCCAGTTTTGGAACGAGGGTGTTAACAAAGATGGAAATGATATAAGTATGTCCAGGTATTTTGGACTTTTGCGTGATTCTCATCTCAATATTGAGGGCATATTGGCCAATCACAAAACAAAAATGGGAATATTTCTATTACGTGACCGGATGTTCCCGGGCCAGCTTCCTCCCATGACGTCGAGAACAATCGATCCTATAAATCCCGATCACAGCGGTTTGTGTTTTGGAGATGAAGAGATTATCCTGGCAGAAGCGAATTATCAGCGTTTTTCAGAGTTGATGCCGGTAATAAAAATGAAGGTACATAGTGATTTAACATTAGAGCACACAGCCATCTTAGGGCAGTTGTGGGCAGATATAACATTCATTTATTCCAGGTTGGTCAATGTGGATCCCGGCTCGAACCCGGAAGTAAAATATGTCCGCGACCGCTCTGATCGGCTTTTAGCTGAAGCCGCTCAGAGGAGGAAATCAGTATGAAATTCAGCGAAATAAAAAAAAAATGGGAAGCATTGACCTTGAGATCATCTTTTTTTTTATATGGGCGACATCCGCATTTGCTTTGATACTTGGACTATTCTTTATCGATTCATTGAAAAATCCTTTTTACAAAAGAATTGCCAATATTTCCATACAGGTTGGAGGAGCTTTTTTCTTTGCTATATCGGCAGGCTACATTATTGAGAAAATTCGAGATATAAAAGGTTTTTCGGTTTTGTGGTCGTTTAGTCAAGAGTTTCGGCAAGCAGGCATTCTCGCTTTCTATTCAAATAGAGATAATGAGGCAGAAAAAAATCTCAAGGAGGCATTTGCAGAGCATAAAAGAGGAGAGGTGCTGATGGCCGGCGCTTCACTTCGTAAATTCTTAGTTCGAGAGTATCCCTTTTATCTCGGGATTCGTAATATGTTAACTAAAAAAGACAATTCAGTAAGGGTAAGGGCTTTATTTTGCAGCCCCGACAGTAATGATGAACTCCCGGTAAGGGCGTTCGTTGAAGAGTTTAACCAGGATGGAAAGTTCGGAGAAGACCCATATGATTGGGAAAAAGAGATAGATTTCCCTTTTCGAGAATTTAAAGAGCAATTCTATAAAAAATATGGCATCAAAGCCCCTTCAGATGAAAAGTTGAAAATAATAGATGATCTTGTATCTACCCGGAAAGGAATAAGTACGCTGAACCGTGCTTCAAAAAACACTAAAAATTCTATCAAATCCCGGGAGATTAAATCTGCTCCATATTGCACTGTTATTATTTTCCCCGATAAGGCATTTTATACTCCAAATCTTCTTTACTATCAACCTCCCGTCAATATGACCACGCTGGTTTTTCATAAATCATCCGATACATACAACAAACTAAAGTATTATTTTGAATTTCTCTGGTGGGCAAATGATCCGAAGCAGAAACTGGAGTCTGAAGTTGTCTGAATTGTCTGTTTATTTTGCCAGGGCCATGGATGAGATAACCGGTAAGGAGATTGTTCAGGGTGATAAGAAATACACAAAATTATTGAGTCCGCTAAATATCAACATCATAAATCCTTACCAGGAGGAGATTGAAGATCCTGTTAAGGACGGTCTCAGTATAGCGCAGCGGGATTTAGAACTTTTAAGCGAAAGTGATATTGTTCTGGCTGATCTTTCGATTCCCGGTTATCAATATATCGGTTGTATTTTTGAGATAGTTCATGCCTACAATAAAGATATACCGGTGATAGTGGTTGAAGGTGAAAGGAATTTCCATAAAAGACTTTTTATGCAGGCATACTGTGATTTTATTTGCAGGACTGCTGACGAGGCCAGGGAATACATTTACAGGGCCTATACACTGGAAGGTATCGAAAAACAAATGGCTGAGATGCATGCCTATTATGAAAAAATAGCCTGGAAATATACAGATAATTCTGCAAAAACCTATAATAATAGAGCGGGATATAAAGAAGAGCGGGATGTGCTTCGTGCGCAAATCAGGAAATATGTGCGTGGAAAGACCTTTCAAGCAGGTATTGGCATTGGTGATTTGACAAAAACGGTTTGTGAAAATTCCGTCCAGGTGGTGGGAATCGAGCAAAGCCGGGAGATGATAAACCAAGCTTATAATAATCTGTCATCTTATGACAACATCAACATTTTGCATGGAGATATTTTCAAAGATAACATAAACGGCGGGCCATTCGATTCTTTAGTAGCATATTTTTTCTTGAGTTTACTGCCCCGTTCGATGCAAAAACGGTTCTTTCAAATAGTTCATAAAATACTAAAACCCGGAGGTCTTCTAATTGCTGCTGATACAAAAGCAATAGGCGATCTGGCTGCTGTAGGTTTAGGGCGGCGTTTGCTTCAAAAACGGAAAAATGAGGGACAAGAGTTTGTCCTATATAAGGAACATTTTGTTGGTGATAGTTTGGCAAAATTATTGGAAAATAATGGGCTTTCAGTAGTCGAGTCAAGCGATAAGACCACCTGGTTTTCCTGGGCAATAGCCCGAAATTCCTAAAAATGTTACAACTTAATAAATTTAATCCAGGGGATCGAACACTTTTTTACTTGATGCATTCTCTGAGTTGGCACGAAGTTTTAAGCATCCTTTCTTTTTGTGGGTGTTTGCGCCAATCCCACTGATCGAGTAAACCCAATTGGTGGGTAACCATCTGCCTCCCAAACTGGCAGGGTATAGCCACAGCATCGTACATATACATTGTGCCATCGGAGAAGTCGATGTAGAAATAAGGCTTACCGGACTTTGCATATGTTATGACAGTATCGATATCATTGATTTTTCCACCTACTAAGTTCTTAGATAACCAGGAAGGCGGTTCAACCATATTTATCGGTAACGCATGTAAGTGGGCATGGTCCACACAACTACCGCCCCGTTTTCTATCAGATACCGGGCCATGCTCGAAAAAAAACGGTTGTTGACTATAGCGCTCAGATAAAGTAA
>JAGLSW010000460.1 GCA_023135565.1 Candidatus Aminicenantota bacterium
CCTGAAATAAGGCTGGAATTGTCTGGAAATTGATCAAATTATTGAGAACAAAAAATATAACGTTTTTACAGAAGGTACTAATCAATCATGGGTTTTATACATGGACACGTTTTTATTTTTTAGCGTCATTAAACAAATTTTTACCAACCCGCTGCTAAGTAATAAAAGGATTACGTTCGATCTTAACCGTTTGGCATATAAAATATCGCCCTGGCCTAATTTTATTCTTCCCTGGCCGTATATCTGGAAATCCCTTATTAAAAGCACCGGGGATAAATCAAACGTAAAAAGCTTAAAAGTTGCCGCAGGTAAGTTTAAAAGAGGCGACATGTCAAGGGAAGCCCTGACGGAGTTAAAGCAGATATTATCAAGTAAAATTAAACAAGGGGCTATAATATCAAGTGATAAATTTGCCGGTAGTCCGAATTTTTACTTTATCGGGATAGGTTATTGCGGCGGTAATATTTACCGCCGGTATAGCGGCGGTATTATTTACCACCGAAATTGCGATTCTTTTGCTGTACACACTTAGTTTATAGATTTATCTGCATTCCCGGGTCCGGGTAAGCGGTAAAGTTTCGTTGAAACTTCCCCGCTGCTCATACCGGCCCCGGCATCCGGTTTTTTGAGATGGAAGACCGGCCCGCCGATCAGCAGCCGGGAAGGCACCCCGCCTAAACCTATCACCACCCAAACCAGCCCCAAACACTACCCCCAAAACCTCAACCAACACCAAAACACCCCTAAACAATCCCCCCAAGACTACCACTAACACCCACCACCAAACCCACGCACCAAAGGTGCACACAATTGCAACCCTTCGGGTGTGCGAAATTTCTCGTCGAACTCTGTAGAACTTCATCAATAAAGCGTTTCGAGCTTTTTTAAAAAATTGATTTTCGATGTAATTTCCTACATAACTTTTCCTGGAAACCCTTTTATATCAAGGCTATACCATTATGTAACATGTTACGCAGCCTTTCTATTTTTTGTTAATTTAAAAAATATGTTGACAATATTAAAAATCTATGCTATATATAAAGCGAAATGAAAAATAAATCGTTTACATTTACTTTGAGAAATTCGCTGAGGAATAAACTCATTAACGACACCATAAATAACGGATTCTCTTCTATTTCGGCTTATATA
>JAGLSW010000461.1 GCA_023135565.1 Candidatus Aminicenantota bacterium
ACTATATATTTATCTATATTATTATCGCCTGTGGGTGTTTCGTCCCAGGTGATATGGGCATGATACTCGGTCTGCAAAAGACTCTGGTTTTTATAACAGACTGCCGATATATTTCCCGGAGCTTTTATGTACCGGTAGTGCGGCGGTTTCATGTTGAGAATAAATCCTTGCGCAGGTAAATAAGCAAAATCAAGGACTTCGTTCAGCGAATAATAACCGTCATCAAGACCGTGCCAGCCAAAGTTGATATGGAAAGTCCGGGATTGATTGACAATCCTGTAGCCGTCTATAACGCACTCATGTCCTCCGTCAGGAGAACCGCTCAAGGTAAAAGCAACCGGCAGTCCCTGGTCGATCTGGTCTTTTGCCAACCCACACCATTCAGTATCGGTATAGCCGAATCTATAAATATATCCGATCTCATTCGAGTATTTAAAATACTTCGGCAGGGCATCCACGGCAAGCATCGGATTAACTGTAGAATAATGAGGTGTATAAACCATCTCAAGGGCAACCCCCACATCATACATCAAAGTAGAGATAGCTTCCCGTTCCGGCTCTGTGCCCACATTTTCGTGGGCGTAATAATCGAGCATATTATTCCAGTCGTATTCGTGATCGAAATCGGCGGATAGAGGGATATTATAGTTGTGCAGTGTGTAAGAGTGATTTCCCCGTCCCCTGCCGGGGAACTCGTGATACTTCATTATTTGGGCAATAGCGGTAGCCACGCAGCCTGTAGGCGCTCTGTAGCCTTCGATAACCGGGCATTTAAGGTTTTCTACGCCAGTCTGCGTCCATCTGGTTCTCAACAGGGGGCCGACCTCCTGGGTTTGGGCGGTAGGCCGGGTCTGTAGGAACTTATGATAGCCTCTCAAAAACTGGAAAAATTCCCGGTTCTCAACCCCGAAAGAACGATCAATATCAAGTTTTCGGCGATCTACTTCTTTTATTATTTTTTCCAGGTTTCTGAAAAGGGTGTCTTGGAATTTCACTGCCCGGTCATGCTGATCGAAATCGAAAGTGGTAGTATAGAACTTGACCGGCGGCAGGTAATCTTCTGCTGCAATGATAACGAAACCTGTAGGTTTATAGGAGAACACGTAAGCAACCGTTTTATTTTCTTTGATGATTTCCCGGCCTGTCCCCGCCTCAAGGGTGACGTTTTCGTGGAAATTGGTTCTTAAGATTATAGTCCAGTTTTGGGCGATGGTTCGGGCCTCGCGGAAGTTAACCGGATTGGCTGCTGCTGAAACACAAAAAACGAGAAACAAAAAGGTTAAGAGAATTTTTTTCATAGTTTACCTCCAAGAATAATTTTGTGCCCCCGGAGCTTGATTGATTTTATGACACTTTCTCTTTTTTTCGGATCGGAATCCAAAACAAATTTCATACCGGAATATTATAGAATAAGTTTCCCGATCTGTCAACCAAAAAATATTTTTTTGGTATTTTCTTTATGTACCGAACATGTGCCGTGCGGATAGTACCGGTAAAATTGCAGGTAGGTTTTGAACCCTACCTGATCTCCCCGGAAACAGCCGAA
This sequence comes from Candidatus Aminicenantota bacterium, assembly GCA_023135565.1. GTDB lineage: Bacteria > Acidobacteriota > Aminicenantia > UBA2199 > UBA2199 > JAGLQA01. Next base: position 1,547 of record JAGLSW010000461.1, read on the forward strand.
ACATGTTTTTACTGTACACATCACAGACAGGCCGGAATTCAGCCCAATTTTTAATATATTCCCCATTTCCATAGAGCAAACAACGCAAAGATTAATAAAGTACCAGGAAGGTAAATGAGTAATCTTACGAATTTACCCAGTGATGAATTTGAATTTAATTTATTATACAGCGGGTAAGATAGATAAGCAACCCCATGTCCTAGAAGTATAGGGCTATAGGGAGATAGCCATTTTAAACCATAAAACACAGCCGCTATTCCTAAGATAATCATAAAAAATGATTCCGTAATATTTAATTTCACCTTTTCTTGATTTTTTGGGGTTCGATTAAATTTTGCTGGAATAAACATGTGTTTTAGAAAAGATAATCCGGATATTGGCATAGCAGCAGCATAGATCGCTGTTGACCAAAAATAAAATTTTAAAGTTTTTGTGAATCCTTGAGTGATAGAATAGGTAAGAGAAAATATAGAGAGTAAAAGCCATGTATAAAGATATGGTAAAACTGGCTGAATATACGAAATTCCTTCTTTCCAAAAATTGTGACACACATACGCACCAAGAAAGCCATTAATGGTTATAAGCGGCATCATAACATACCAGAACAACGACATAATTAAATCCCACTTTTCGACCAATTGTGCTGAACTGAACAAAAAAGAAAAAAGTTCTTTGCGGAATAGTTCTGCTGTTCCTCCTGAAAATTTTTTCAGACGAATCATGAATCCTCCAAAATCATAAGGGAACATCTCATAGCTTGTCGCATTTTTTAAATAGAGACCTTGTTGTTTCTTTTTTGCTAATCGTAATACGAAAGCGAAATCTTCAGATACAATCTCTGGAAATTTCCCAACAGCTTTCCAGGCTGATCTACGGATTATAACTCCATGACCAAGAACAGGGATAAACCCAAATGACTCTCGAACACCTAAATCACGACGATAATAAAGCTGAATTTCAGGTGAAAGGACAATTTGAAATGGGCTGCTTTTTTCATTGATGTAAGGTTCTTGAGATGCTTGTATGAATGCAATGTTTGCATTTTTCTCTGGCAATGCATTCACAAATTTTGAGAGGTAATCCTGAGGTAATAGTTGATCTGCGTCAACTAATAATATCCATTCTTCTTCTACATAGTTTTCGATAGCATAGTTTAAATTACCAGCTTTAAAGCCTGTTTTATTGGGACGACGAATCAATGTACAGTTTTTATGATTCTTACAGAATTTCTCAACTTGTTTTTTATAACCATCAGATTTACTGTCATCGCAAACCAAAACTCTAAAGTGATTGTAATCCTGGTTAAGACACGACTCGCAACATTCAGGACTAAAATCATCACAAGTGGGGTATAGTATGACGATATGAGGTTGTTCGCCTCGAATGTTGATTTTGTCTGAATCTTTTATGAAAAGTGCACCCACCTGAAATGCTAAATGATGTAGTGCCCATAACAAAACGGCCCACCAAATTCCAGCACTTAGGTGAGCAAGAATTGAAAGTTTTAGGTCATATCTGTCAATTTGATGAATCCAGGGCCAAATTACCCCAAAAACCAACAGACTCCAGATAAATAATGAACTCAGAACTATATATGGTTTTTTACGGATTGTCATTTGATTATTCATTTTTTTAATCTCCTTACAACTTCTTTTGCCGCAGGTCTTGGATTTCCAGTATTATCTAACAAACCAGTGTAAGGGTCCCAGTCATAGAATGGATAAAATGTCTTCCAGGGATCATCAAATGTACTATGTACTGAGATAGAAACATCAATGTGAATTTCTGGTTGGCTATCTCTTAAACTGTCAAGAATAAAAATATAAAAATTGGCTTGCTCTTTAAGTGAGGCATTGGATATACCAGCCATCGGATATGTTACCAGCTTTAAAAGGATAGGTTTGGTACGTCTTTCATCTATAGCTGCGATTTCATTTGCCATTTTTATGGTTTCAATAGCATCTCTCTTAGCATCAGCAAGGAAAGAGATTCTATTTTCAGATTTAATAGAGACGTGAGCATCCGGGAAAACCCAACTTACAAGTTTAATAAGTCTCTTATCAGATAGGTAGGTGGAAATTTTTTCTGTGGTTGATACTGGATGGCTGGTATTAAAACGGATATTGTTTACCGTTTTAACAAGTTCATCATAAGAGTATATATGGTTTAGTCCGTTATGTCCGACACAGTAAGCATCCGCATATTTTTTGTTTTGGATAGCCGCAGAGACTTCTTGTCGATTGTTTGGATCCCACACCCCCATTATCACAGAAAACCCAAAATCTTTTGCTATTTCGGGAATTTTTGAAAAAGTCCCATCACTTGAAAAAGTAATTATCCCATCAAATCCTGCGTTCCTTATCCAGGTTAATTCTTTTCTTATCGAGTTTAGGCTGGGGTATGGAGTTTTTCCTGGAGTAAAATTTCTAGTATTGTATGTAATCCAGCAGTGAGAGTGAATTAATTTATCTATATCTTCCAAAACAAAATATTTAGAAATGTGGGGGCCTACAATTTCATTCCATAGTACAAGAAAAAAGATAAAAGCACACACTATAATAAAGGCAATTCGGCCTTTTTTTCTACCTATATAATCGAAATTATGTGTTTTTATATCTTTTTTACTGATAACACCTCCAGGTTCTGATTGTTTAGACAAAGGAGAGGGAGAACGTAGAGTATAAAAGTCTGTATTGCTCACTGCTGCACTGACCATGCCGCACAGTTCATCGGCATTCTTAAAAAAACTGACAAGATTGTCTTTCGTGAGGTCGATTCGTAGTTGATCGATTTTTTTCCGTTCCTCTCCTTTGGCCACATGCTCAACTCGCCACCGGGCTTCCTTATCTACATCTACCAAAAAAATCAGACATGGGATTCCTTCCTTTTTTGCGGTTTCATATTCCAAGTGAGTAAAACTTTTATTGTAGCCATCCGGTATATGTCCGTATCTCCAGGCAAAAATGCCAACATAAGCATCACAACTGCGCACATCTTTCAGACATTTATCCATGGGTGTTCCATTCTCGGCCACATAATTTTCCATGCAAACGGCGTGATGACCTAGACGCTGAACGGCTAGAGTGGATTTTTCCCGCTCAATTTTTAAATCTACGTATGTCGAGGAAATATAAACTCTTGCCATTTACTACGTCCAAAAAAAAAAACTCTACTCGTAAATTTAATTTTACATGAATTACTTTGGAATTGCAATGTTTTCTTGACTTCAAAATTAAACATTTTAAGGACACGTGATTTGAAAGTTCGATTTATCATACAGCGTTTGCAATCTCCCCTATTTCCTGGGACTGGCTGAGTGTGATCCAGCTTTTTAGTTGGTATTAACATTAGGTAATGACGAAAAATTTAACCTGTCTGTTATGACCGGAGTTGACCTGGGCAGGAGAGACAACTCTATTAACCCGATTTTTTTTATCACTCCGAAACCTATAGCGCTCACCTAAATTGA
>JAGLSW010000462.1 GCA_023135565.1 Candidatus Aminicenantota bacterium
GCTTGATAGTTTCCAGAACGGGCATAAAGTTCAATTTTTCATTCAACCTTGCATGCTTCCTCTCGATCTTTGGGAGCATTTCCCGGCAGGCCGTGATCACCACATCAGGAGTCATGAGTCCCTCCTGGAGGTCGGCGACTCCAGCCAATGCAGTTTCGCTTCTATGTGCTTGACATATGTTTCTATATCTTGTACTTGAGATTTTACGTTGCTGGCGTGATGAGCGACGTTTCCGGGGGTCATCCGAGGTATGATATTTTCATTGATTGTTTCCGTGAAACTTAATATTGCGGTTAACATTTTTTTATAATCCATCGCCAGAATGCCCCGTATCGCCTTTTCCCCATATTCCTCCTGGAAATATTTTCCCATCTTTTCGATGTCGATCCCGCTATGTATGCACATCAGTACGGCCCCTCCGTGGTAAACCGGCGCTCGGTATCGATCATCTTATTGAAAGCGTTTCTCGCCACCAACTCTTCCCGGAAACGGAAAGCGGCTGACGAAACTCTTTCACCCCAGTATTCACGCATCGCCTCCCAGCATTCCCTGTAGGTCATGTTGGCGTTGGCTTCATCTGTGAGCAACACAGCAGGCACCGGGCCGTCATCCTGAACATACTGCAGGTACATGAGATTGTACTCCATGTCACATATGACTGATTCATTCTCGATATCCTCGATAACTCCCAGGACTTTCAGGGCTTCGCCGATTTTTCCGGTGTCCTTGGCGAATATCGCCGCGGTAAGGCAATATTGCCAGAATCTTCCCAACTCTTCCCAGCTTCTTTCCGCGTCACTCTCAACCAGGGGCACCTCATCGGGCCAGTAGTCCGGGAGCTTTTCCCGGAAAGCCTGGATTCTCTCTTCCGCGGTCATCGAGGCTATCCTTTTACTTCCAAAATTTCGTTTTCCAAAAATTCCATAAATTCCTTGTTTTCCCGCAGCAGGGGGGCGTCGCCAACAATTTCGACTTCGTCGGGCCGACAATAATGCTTCACAAGCCATTCCAACTTTCCTGAGACGCCTTCTGCCAGGTTAGAGCACCACCATGACGAAGAATCTTCTTTCCCGTCCAGGTTATGTTCGATGTACCATTTGTAGGGGAATTCGCCCCCTCCGTCTTCTTTATATGATATTTTTATCTTCTTCTTCATTCTTCCTGCCTCCACTCAACCGGGAAGCCCCTTTTTTTCAGGGCTTCATACAGCTTTTCCAATTTTACATCTATCCTGCCGGGCACTCCTCTTTCGCCGGCGCTTCGCTCGATCAATATGGACGCGGCATCAAGAATTTCGTCGAATTCAACTTCGCCCGACAGGCTCTCACTATTTATTATACATTTATTATCCTGTATATACACATGGGTTTCGCTTCCATGCGCTTCTACCTCCAGTCTCCACACTATATTCTTAGCTGGGATTAAGTTTCCCGTTACTATTTTATTCCAATTTTTCCAACATTCATGAGGGTCGTTCCCGCTTTTTTTTTCAATCTGCCGGATAGTAGTGCCTGCCGTAAGGCAGATATTTTTCCCTTCATCGGTCTTTTTCAATTTTTCCCACAGCGACTGATAGTTGACTTTTTTTTCTTCCGTTTTTTTTCCGCCGAGTCTAAACTCTCCTAAGCAGCCGGAGCAC
>JAGLSW010000463.1 GCA_023135565.1 Candidatus Aminicenantota bacterium
TTTCAATCCTGGATAACGCCCTTCACCGGCTGCCCTCATAGGGTGCCAGCGCCGCACCCTTACTTAAGCTGTGCGTCCGACTTCCTTTTTATAAAATTGCAGCGTCAGGAAAGCGGCTGTCATAAACAACAGCTCAAAGGCTATAAATAAAAAGAGACTGCGGGCCACCCCGGATGTAAAACCATAAGAGTGCAAACCTACACCCAATAAGTTAACCCCGAACCAGGCCAAAGCTACAGCGATCACACCGACCACGGAACCGAAAGCCATGCCGTTCTCTTTAATCCAACCGGCCATTTTGGCGTGGAACAAGATAGCGGACAATAACAAAATTAACAGCGCGCCATTCTCTTTGGGGTCCCAACCCCAGAAACGGCCCCAACTCTGATCCGCCCAGATACCGCCCAAAACAGTGCCGATAAAAGTAAACACGATCCCGAAAGCCTGGATAGAATAAACGGCCTGGAAGGTGTTTTTAAGCACTTCTTTTTTCCCGGGGGAGAATATTTTTTGCAGGATGTAAACATGACCGATAAAACCGGAAAGCACTATCCCGGCGTAACCTAAAATGATAGTAATCACGTGGGCGGCCAGCCAGAAATTGGAATCCAATACTGCCATCAACATACCCATGGTATCGCCTTCCATGGCATATTTACCGGCAATCATCAACATCACAAGACCGGAGAGGCTGCCGGTCAATACGCCGATATTGCGCTTCTTAAAAAATTCCAGGATCATCCCTAAAAGAACGGTAGTCAACCCGGTAAAAATAAATGTTTCATAAAGGTTGGTCACCGGGGGGCGCAGCATAATATACATACGGGCAATCGTTCCCCACAAGTGCAGTACAAAACCGAGGCCCAGCAGCAGGAATGCAAACCGGTAAAACCACTTTTTTAAGGCCACAAATGAAAGCAGCAGGAAAATAACGGAAAAACCGTAGAAAAATTTCCCCTTATAAAAAGGATCCACCCGGTTATAGAAAACCTCTAAAGAGACGGCCCCGGGCCTGATACTTGCCCCGGTTTTCTCCCTGATCCGGGCGTTAAAATCTTGCAGGGCTTTATCGAAACCGGCCTGGTCCTCATTCATATAGGCAGTAACAAAATCGCGAACCAAGTATAAAAGTTTAGGGAAAGGCATGCCGGGAGCAATGACGGTATGCGCCATCAGGTTCCAGGAATGCAGCCATTTCTCTTCTTCTTGTTTGGCTTTGCCGCCGGGGGGAATAATGGTCAGGGGCAGTTCACCGTATAACCTGGACTTCTTCTCTAAGCGCCGCTTAAGGTACATTAACTCGTTCTCCACTGCCGACAGTTCTCCCGGTTCTTTGTCCTCGAGAGTGGATATGGCTTTCCATATCTTCTCTTTTTTTTCAACCAAATCAAAAAAACTAAACTGCTTCTTATCAGCGGGCAGATCGAGCAAACGCAGTGTTTCACTTTCCTTAACCGCAAAATCCGGGTGGGAAAACACAAAATCAAAACTGGACAACAATTGTTGGTAAATATAAAGTTTATTATAAAGGGCCAGGATTTCGTTTTCCACGAAGGGGCGATCTTTGGGGTCGATTTTCGAAGCTTTGATGGCCAATTGCCGCAGCGTCATCAGGCCCGGCCGTAACTGGGAAAAACTGTAACGGCCCCTGGCTTTCCCTTCACGCTTGACGTTTATGGATTCCAGCACTTCCTGGTTGGTGATAAGGAATACTTTGTCGCCAAAAGAATTTTGCGGCGTAAAAAGGACCCGCGCCAACCAGTTGATGGCCCGTTCACCATTGAATTTGCCCTGGCCGGAAAATTGTTTCAATAGATTCCGGGCAAAGGTATCTAAGGGTTTCAGCCGCCCTTCTTCCATGATAGCCAACTGCTGAAAATGAGTCAGGGAGGTGATTTCCGCGTAAGCCGGCGCGCTGCCTGCAGCCGCGCAAATTACTACAGCAATAACCATTGCTAACCAATTGGGTGCGGACGCCGCCCGCTTTTTGTTTCTAATTTCTATCATTTTTTATCTCGTTTGTTTATTTTCTTGCCTTCGGCGAGCAGGGGGCGCTTTTTAAAAAAACTGCCCCCTGCACCCCCGCAAAAACTTTTATTAATTCATATTCCTGCGTTTTCTTAGTTTTACCAGGAAATGCACGATCAGCCCTAAGAAAATCCAGATACTGGATATATAAGGCAGCAGCCGGCCCGAATTTTTTACCACTGCCAGGATAGTATATTCAGTGCCGTCCCGGGCAACCTGGTAAGAAGATTGGAAAAAAGTCAAATCCGCAAAACGCAGCGGTTTGTTCATAGAGATAATCACTTCCCGCTCGATGCCTCCTGCCGCTTTGATCTTAACCCTGCTTGCATAACTCTTAGGGATATTGGAGTTGGGATAAAGTTTCACCTTAAAATCCAGCAGGGTCATATTTAGAGGCAGCAGGAATTTTTTCCTCCTGAGAGAGAAAAAAAATGTGCGCTTATTTACCGCCGCCGGGGTAGCCATGGAATCATTACCATACAACAACACTGCCTGCCCCGCTGCAGCGGAAGGCGCCTGGAAGATCAGACCGGCGATATTTTCACCGGCTTCCACAGCCCGGGGCTTCTCCTCTAAAGCGCGGATACCCGATGCATTTATTACATTCCCGGGAGCAGCCGACGTCCCGGTATAAGAGGTGCAATTGTCATAATATTCATTAACCTGCAAAACCAATCCCAATTCCGTCAGGTCGATGGTATCGCCGCTGTTCAAACCGGCGCTGTCCACGGCATAAATATCTCTGCCGCCCTTTTCCCATACCGCCAGTTCCCAGGAACGATGGGAAGAAGACATATTGCCGGTTTCTCCCTCTCTCAGCATCAGGGTCGATTCCACGGAAAAATAGAAAGTGAGAAACCCGCCTAAGAGCAGCACCATAATCCCTGTATGGGTAATGATATTGCCTATATTGGACAGTTTGAACTTGATGCGAAAGAAAAGAGAACCTAACAGGTTAAAGAACATTACGAACATAACTAAAACGGTGCCCGGGAAGGGAATGAAACCGAATATGAGAAAGAACCAGGAAAAGAAGAATTTCTGCTGCGCCTGGTAGAGTCCATGATCCGCCTGGTAAATCGTTCCCCAGACCACCAAAAACGCGAATAAAACCAAACAGACTACCGTCAATTTGAGCGAGGCGATTTTCTTTAGAAGTCCTATCATTTTATTTTTGTTGTTAGCTGCCGAATTGTTTGCTTGTGTCATAGTTTATTGTCCTGTATTTAGAGTTAATGACCGGCTGAGAGCCTTAAATTTTTCTTTATTCTCCAGCAAATGGGATTTTTTGCCCGTCATCTTAATAAAGACGGTGGTGTCCTTATCCCGGAGGGTAATAACAGCAGCCAAAATCGAAGTATCTCCCGGTTTGGCCGTCACTGTGGTTAAATCGATCGCTACTACCGGCAGACCGCTTTCGGTCTTGAACTTTTCGGAACCGGCCAGGAACTTTTCCAATTTATTTTCTTCCATGGAGATATCGATCTGCCCTAACCATCGCGCCACATTAGCGTTAAGACCTCCGGCCGCGCCTTTCAGGGGAATAATCGTACAGGTGGATTTTTCTTGCCCGGCCTCGATAGAAAAAGTCGCGACGCGGAAACTGGAAGTGTTCTGCTCTTGCTTCCAGTCCTGCGGCGTATCCCAACTGTATTTTGACCGGGCAGGCAGAGTCTTTTTCATTTGAGTGTGCGCCGACGTGACTGCCGGTTTAGTAGAATCATCTCTCTTATACTTGCGTACTTTGCCGTTTTCGCCGCAGGAGAAAAACAGTGCGGCTATTATAACCGTTAAGCAGCACAGCAGCCATTTTGTGTATTTAACTATTCTCATACTTGATCCTGTTTTTTTTGCCTGTAAACGTAGAGGAGTAACGGAGAATCTCCGTTACTCCTCCTCGCTTCCGTTCGTTCTGTAAACGGTTTAACTCAAAAAGGGGACGGCGCCCCCACCCTATAAGGGGCCTGGGGAAAACATCTCCAACCAGGTTGACCGAAAAGTTTGTTTTTTCAACAAACTTTCACGAAGTAGTTAATAAAAAAGAACGACTACTTTTTTTCCCTGTACGTATGGTCGATCTTTTTCATGTACTCTTTGAAATCAAAGCCTTTGAAATCAGGACTCTTCTTGTTATGGCATTCCTTACAAAGTGCTTCCGTAGGCATAACCATACCTGCTTCAATGGCTTTTTTCCTGTCTTTCATGACGCTCATTTTTTTGTAATCGGAACCCGGGCCGTGGCAGGATTCACAACCTACCCCTTCGAATTTGGCGGCATTGGCATCGCCGGCTTTGTAGCCGCCTTTGCCGAAACCGGTGGTGTGGCAGGCCAAACATTCGGGATTCTTTTTGTCGGCGTCTGTTTTTAATGTTTCGAAAGCCTTGGCATGATGGCCTTTTTCCCATTTTTCCCAGACTTCGCCTTTTTTTGCTCCTTTGTGGCACATCTTACATTTCTTTGAGCCGACGTAGTCGGCTGCATAGGCCAGTGAAAGCACAAACAGTAAACATACCACAAATACGACTAATTTTTTCATTTAGGACCTCCTCTTATATATTATTGTGAAAACAGAATATAACCCATTTAAAAACAAATGTCAACTTTTCCCGGTTCTTTTTTGGATTTATGGTGCCGGGAGCGGACGGCGGGGGTCGCTCGCCTAAAATTCCTTCGCTGAAGCTGTAATGAATGGCGGGGGTCGCTCGTCCCTGCAAAAGCGCTGTGCTTATTTTCTCCCCGGGGTTGATAAGTTACCGGGAAAAATATTGACAAAAGATAAAAAGTACGCTATACTACCATTTCAAAGTAAATAAGGGTGTGAGAACTTTTTTTCAAAAGATCAAATCTTTGTTGAACAAATTAGAATTTCGGCCTCTATTTACATGAAAATTTAAACAGGAGGCAAACATAATGCCCACAGGTAAAGTAAAATGGTTTAACGCCCAAAAAGGTTACGGGTTCATCGAAATGGACAATGGAAAAGATATTTTTGTACATCACAACGCAATTAGCGGTGACGGTTTTAAGTCTTTAGACGAAGGCGAATCCGTTGAATTCGATGTTAAGCAGGGTGACAAAGGCGATCACGCCGATAATGTCGTCCGTCTGTAATTCCGGCAGCGTAGAATAATCAATCCCGGGCTGGCGCTGGTTAACAGCCCCAGCCCCGGCGCCGCATACAGAATCGGCTATCTGCCCCGGCGCCACTTTTTAGCCCCGGCAGAATAGATAGTTTCAGTCTTGTTTTAGTAATAGTAGTACTTCAACAAATTTTCAAACACCAGGGGGCTTTTTCATGATTTTTTTGGCTAAAAGTCAAGGGTGTTCTCGCTGCCGCGAGAACAGCTTTCAGCATTCGGCATTCGGCACTCAGCACTCAGCTTTTGGCTATCAGCTTCATCTACTCTTTGCTTTCCTGTTGTGTTGATACCCTCCTATCGCAGCCGTTGGCCGCAACCAAACACACCCCGTCGCTTCG
>JAGLSW010000464.1 GCA_023135565.1 Candidatus Aminicenantota bacterium
TGAACAAAACTTTTGTTTAAAAAAACGAAAAGCCCCCTACAAAAGCTTTGAATTTTTCTTTTCCCAACACTGATGGCCTCGTAAAAAGTCTTTTTTGAGCAAGATCAGATTTTGAAAACCCTTTGTTATCAGTAGTCTTCATTTTTAGATTCCTCTTTTTTTGACTTTTTACGACATCATCAACACTGAATAGTTACTGAAGAAAATGTTGCTAACCGGGATGCATTTATGCTATAATAAATTTCTTAGAAGTTCCGATTATATTTAATTTTAGGAGGATAACATGCCTTTTTCGAACTTAAAAAATTGTGAAGAAAAAACCCCGGTTCCCGGTTTCAGGGTTCGTTTCGTACATTCGGACAATTTGACCCTGGCTTACTGGAACATAGATGCCGGGGCGGCTCTGCCTGAGCATTCCCATCCCCATGAGCAGGTAGCCAATGTGATCGAGGGCAAATTCGAGTTTAACTTAGCCGGTGAGATCAAAGTAATCGAACCCGGTGATGTCGTCACTATTCCCGGCGACGTGAAACATGCTGGCAAAGCGGTTACGGACTGCCGTATCATCGATGTTTTCTACCCGGTCAGGGAAGACTATAAGTAGCCCCGCGGCGCGGGGAGCCTCTAAAGAGAATAATGGAATGGTGGAATAACGTTTTGTTGGCATATTTAGAAAAATTGGAATAAGGAGAATAAAATGCAGGACAGCAGCGATAACAAAAACAATGAGTTGAGCCGCCGGGATTTTTTGAAAAAAGGCGCCGCGGCAGGTTTGACTATTTCTGTAATAGGTTCCGCTTGTGCTACAAAAAGAAAAATAAGCACTGCGCCCGGTGTGAAAAAAGCAGCCCCTATCGACACTGTTCGCGTCGGTTTTGTAGGCGTTGGCGGTATGGGATCCGCTCACTGCCGCAACTTGCTCAATATCGAAGGCGTTGAGATCAGGGCAGTATGCGACATCCTGGAAAGCAAAGTCGAACGTATCCAGCGTTGGGTGGTGGATGCCGGTTTCCCCAAACCCAAAGGCTATTCCCGGGGCGAATTTGATTTTAAAAGAATGTGCGATCAGGAAGACCTCGACCTGATAATGACTGCCACTCCCTGGCGCTGGCATGTGCCGGTTTGTCTTGCGGCTATGAAAGCGGGCAAACATGCCGCCACGGAAGTCCCGGCTGCCGTTACTTTGGACGAGTGCTGGGATTTGGTGCTGACCGCTGAAAAAACGCAGAAATACTGTATGATGTTGGAAAACTGCTGCTACGGCCGGTCGGAAATGGCTGTATTGAATATGGTGCGCCAGGGGCTTTTCGGCGAGCTCATCCATGCCGGAGCCGGGTATTTGCACGACCTGCGCGCCTTGAAATTCAGCAGCGAAGGTGAAGGAATGTGGCGCACGGCCCATTCCATCAAACGGGACGGCAACCTTTATCCCACCCACGGCTTAGGCCCGGTGGCGGAGTGTATGAACATCAACCGGGGCAACCGTTTCGAGTACTTAGTGTCTATGAGCAGCAAATCCAGGGGATTAAATGTTTTTGCCGCGGAAGAATTAGGCGCGGATAGTCCCGAGGCAATCCAAAAATATGCTTTAGGTGACGTGAATGTCAGTTTGATCAAAACGGCCAACGGTGAAACCATTACCCTTTACCATGACTGCGACCTGCCCCGGCCTTACAGCCGCATCAACATGGTGCAGGGCACGAAGGGTATTTTCCAGGGTTACCCTGACCGCATTTACATCGAAGGCATAAGCAAAAAAGCCCACCGCTGGGATACTTTTGACGATTACTATAAAAAATACGACCATCCGCTGTGGAAGCAGGAAGCTGAACGGGCCAAAGGAGCCGGTCACGGCGGTATGGATTACGTAGAGGATTTTCGCTTGATCGACGCGCTGCGCAAAGGCAGGCTGCCCGATATGGACGTGTATGATGCCGCAGCCTGGAGTGTGGTTTCCGAGTTAAGCGAAAGGTCGGTGTCCGGTAAGAGTAAGCCGGTGGATTTTCCTGATTTTACCAGGGGCCAATGGCGCACCAACAAGCCCATCCACCTGGTAGATTTCTAACCCCGCAGCGCAGGGAGCAGCGGGTGAGCGCCTTTGATTTTAAATAAACAA
>JAGLSW010000465.1 GCA_023135565.1 Candidatus Aminicenantota bacterium
CAATAAGCGGCTTCGCCGCAGGAAGTGCTTTTGATTCTAAATCAAATCTACGGAATTTTTGATTTTCCCGAAACGGTTTATTATAGAGCGTTTCGGGGGTGCTTCTTTACTAATTTTTAACCGCTGTGACACTAACTGTGTCACCTTCCGACAACCAAAAATCAGACATGACACGTCTCGTTTTATCGTGCTTGTTCGGGATAAAATGCGCGTAACGCTGCGTCATGGTAATCGTCTTGTGGCCGAGAATGTTTTTTAATGTGAATAGATCAACGCCGCCGCTCGCGTACAAACTGGCGGCGGTATGCCTCAAATCATGAAAACGAAAATCTTCGATTTCTGCTTTTTTACAGGCATTTGTAAAAGACCGGTGAATGCTTTTACATCTTTCTCCGTCTTCCTTACAGAAAACGTAGTCATTACCGTTACTGTTTTCTTTCAGATTTTTTAGGGTTTCACACAAAAAACTATCCATAGGTATGTCGCGGCTTTCATTGTTTTTACTCTTTTCAATATGAATAAAGCCGTACTTAAAATCAACATTTTTCCAGGTAAGGTTAAAGATTTCACCACGTCGCATTCCCGTTGATACCGCAGTAATTACAATCGGTTTCAAATAGGAAACACAATTCGCAATTATCCGGGATACTTCGTCCCGGTTTAAAAATCTCATGCGCTGATTTTCACCTTTTAATTTTTTTACTTTGGCGGCGGGATTCACTTCTAACCAATCCCAATCCACAGCAAGGTTAAACATGGTTTTCATTAGACAAAGTTCGCGGTTTACCGTGGCTTTTGAAACCTTTTTGCCTCTAACCGTATACTGGTCTTTTCTCCACAGCCGCCATGATTTGATGTCGTAGGCGGTGATTTTACCAATCGGTTTTTGTTTGAAAAATCTTGTTAAAGCCTTAGCCTTTGAAATATCACTCTTATAACTTGCCTTTTCAACTTTGCTGTGCTTTTCCAGGAATTCATTAACCAATTGGTCAAAGGGCATTTTTGATCTTGAATTTTGAAAATATTTACCTTCTGCGGCTTCAACTTTCGCCTTCTCAAAAATTCTTTGGGCTACTTTTTTGTTTGCGGTTTTTGTAGATTTTCTTATAGTTTTTCCGTTTACTGAGAAGCACATCTGCCAGTGGTTACTATTCTTCCGTTTGAATAGCGCCATGTTAAATTCTCCTGACATATGAACTCTTCTCGTATTCATCTAAGTCCTCTGGCTTGAATCTTATATTCTTGCCGTCTTTAATGTAGCATATTTTTTTAGCTTTTGCAAGATCGTAAACATGCTCCACAGAACATTGCATTAATCCTGCTACCTGTTTGGGCGTAAACCAGAGTATCTGATTTTGTTTAGCAAATTCAATAAATGTCAAAGCCATGCCATATATATGCACTATTTTTTTAAGTTTGTCAACATTTTTTTTATATAATGATTATATTTTCCCGTGCTGCGCTGGTGTGTTTTCTCATGCGTTTTTTTACCTGCTGTTTAATTCGGAGTAATGTAGAATGGATTAATTACAGATTCTCCCCGGTGACTTTTTCCTGAAAACTCAAAAAAGGTAAAAATGGCGTTAGCGGTAAAACCCTTTATTATCGCGGGTGGCAGAAAGTGGCGGGAGGTGGCGAAAACGTGGCAAGCTCGTGGCAGAGCGGGTTTCCGGCGTTTTTTGCGATCTCAGCGACACCACAAAAAACCCGGAAAGCCTCTATATAAAAGGGTTTACGGTTTTTGCGGCTTGCGGCGGTGGTGTAGCCGGGGATAAAACAGGGGTGGCGAAAATCCTGCATAAGACGTGGCAGAGCGGGTTTCCAGCGTTTTTTACGATCTCAGCGACACCAGAAAAAACCCGGAAAGCCACTATATAAAAGGGTTTACGGTTTTTGCGGCTTGCGGCGGTGGTGTGGCCGGGGGTAAAACAGGGGTGGCGAAAATCCTGCATAAGACGTGGCAGAGCGGGTTTCCAGCGATCACGGTTTTTTTCCGATCTGCAAAAGATAAAAATTTATTCGGTTTCTATTCGCCTTATTTTTTCCCGATTTTTAAAACCGCCGCTCTATGATTTTTCGATCTAAGGGACTATTAATCTAATTGAATAACATGCAACTCCCATTCTTCTTGATCGAGATTTTCTAAAAGATAATAATATTTTCCTTTGTGGAATGTAAAAATTGAAGCAGGGTTAATGCGTATGTTTAGTTTGGCTGAACCGGGTAGATATAATACCTTTTCAACTTTTCCAGAAAAATCAAGGATAAGGAATTCACCTTTATTTTGTTTCTCCCTATATGTATGGATGTAAATTTGATTATTTATAATCCAGGAATTTTTAAATACCGGTAATATGTTAGGAGTATATACTCTTTCCAAATATCTTTTCCGTATGTTTTCCGGTAATCGTTTTAGTGCCGGTGTTGACAATAGATAGTTCATTATTTTATCTTTGAAAATTTGTGTTGTCATAATTTTATCGTATTTAAATGTAATATCAGTTTTAGGGTTGCCTTTTCCATTAAATATTTTGATCGCGTCTTTTTGTTGGTCGAATAGGAATATCCTATCTTTTGTGGTACGAACATAGGTACATAATGGTGGAATGGAAATTTTTTTGATTTTATGATTTTGTGGGAGTTTCGTTTTATATAACTCATTTATTTCTTTGAAATTTTTATCACTCAACTTTGTGATTGCATGTGCAGCTTCATCAATCCATTTATAAAAGGTCAAGACGTAATTTCCGTTTATTGGCACTGCTTCAACAAGATAATCACGAAACTTTTTTTCTTTAAGAATTTTGCCTATTCTATTATATATGACTATTTTGTAAACTGAATTCAGCAAAATATTATTCTCAATAACAATCATGGTTAATCCTGTATCGCTCGTTGTCAATAATTCTCCTGGTCCCTCTCCTTTTTTTCCAAATTCTCTTAAAAAACGATAGTCTTTCATAGAATATATTTTCACGGAAAAACCGTCAAGAATATAAATTTCATCACCTGAAATATTCATCATGGATGGTTGGTAAATATTCGGGAATACGGCAATTTTCTCAGGGGATAAATTGATATTCATGAAAATCATGAAAACAAATAATACCACTGCGCTTTTTCTCATTTTCTTAACTCCTATTTTTTTTTTAAGATATATTATAAACTATTTCAAAAAAAAAAACAATATGGTATAATCAAAAATTAAGGAGAATTAACATGAAGAAAAAATTATCCAAAAAACTTGATTTAAAGAAAGAGTTAATCGCAAACCTAAACGGCAATGAACAAAGAAATATTAATGGTGGCGCTGATTTAACCTTTGGATGTCAAACAAAAGAAAAAGAAAGTTGCAGCGTAGCATATATCTGTTGTATCCCTCCAGAAAACAAAATAGATAACGGATAATTAGCTATTCGCAAACGTTCTACCTATAGGTGGGACATTACCTTTTTTTATTTACCGAACCGCTCACATATTGCAAAGGGCATGATCCCCGATACAGATATAAAAGCTATTGAGTATGCAGCGGAAAAGTCGAAAACTATCGTTTTAGATAAATTCGTAACATCTCGGAAAAGAAGCCATTGAACTAAAAGGCGATTAACAAGATAATTGACACCGGGACGCAGGTCAACCGGTAGCCCGGTGGCCGGGTATCGGGTGGAAGTGTACGCCACCCTATAATGTCGCCTTAATTCTTGTCCGTGCTGCTGTTTTCAATTCTTCTAACCTGCTCATCAATGTAAGCCTTTGTTCTGTCATAATCATCCTGGGTGATATTCCCCGGTTCGATAAGATAGGTACGGGCCAGGATGTGAGCAGCGATCTTGTATACAATAGAAATCTTTTTAAAAAGTGTATCCAGTAAAGAATACTTTCTCTTATTATCAGCATAAACATTATCTGTAAGGGAATCAAGCTTTTTTTCGATTAGCTTTAGTCTCAGGTCAATAGATTCGTCAGGATTTAAACCGCTTTCAATCAATCGACAAAGATAGGCTGATATTGAACCATATCCCAATTTAATGGAATCTAAAATGAGTTTGTCTTTTTGCTTCGGCGTTAACGTAAAAGAAAAGGTTATTTTTTTCATAATTCCCTCTAAGTAAAATCTGTCAATTTTGGCGTTTCGATCAACAAGAAACATTGAACTTTTACAATAACTATAGGTAGCACAATTTTATTATTTTGTCAATATTTTTTTTAGATCGGAGCGTAGTTTTTTATATCTACCAAATGCCCGCAAAACCACACTATTTTACGATTATATTTTAATACGATTTTCGAGCAAAAAAATATTGTAAAAATATTGTCCGTAAAGAGTTGATAATAAAGGCTTTCCGGGAAAAGTTATATAACTTATCCCATGGAAAACGAATTTTTAAAAAAATCCGAAACCGTTGATTGATGGGCGTTTGCAGATTTGACCATCCCGCTTTGCACACCCGAAGGGTTGCAATTGTGTGCACCTTTGGTGCGTGGATTTGGAGGGGATATTTTTTATTGTTATTTTTAGTTTTTTTATGGGTCTTGGGGGTGCTTTGGTGGTGGTATTTTAGAGGGTAGATTTTTGGGTAATGGTGGGGCTGGTAGTGTAGGGTTAGAGGGGTGAGGTTTTAGGTGTTGGTTGGGTGTGGGGCGTGGTGGTATTGGTGGGTTGGATTAGGGGTAGGATTTTGGGGCGGTAGGGGGTTGGGCTGGTGGATTTTCCGGCAGCGGCTCCGGGCGTGGTCGTTTTCATGGATCGGAAGTGCTCCGTCAGGCGTTTATATTTTCGATCCTCCCTATCAAAATTTTTTTTCTTATTTCGGGCTTAATTGGAAAGAAATATCGGCTTCCTGGTTCAGTCAACAGCGTAGGCAGCGACCATTTGAGCCTGCGTAAAAAAATTTTTTGACATAATTTTTTTGATGCTCCGCCGCCGCCGGGTATCGTTTGTTTTTTTGTTTTCCTTCCCGGCGGCGGCGGAGTGACGATAAATCCTTATTATTATCAAAAAATAATTTTTATTTACTGTTGACGGGGCCAGGAAGCCGATATATAAATTTTAAGCCCGAAATAAGTAAAAAAATTTTTGAGTCCTCAGACAGTCTATCCCCCCGGTTTCCGCTTCGCTGGTGTTCACCGTCGGCAAAACAAGCGGGACGTTATTGCCCCATTGCTTTTACCGGCGTTTTTTCCCGACCATTGTTAGTGCTGCCGGTGGTCTCCACCGTCCGCCGTTCCGGGTGGGTGGGGGGAGGGCGGGCGGGGGCGAATTTTGTTTTTTTTCTCTTTTTGTAGCCGGGTATCCGGTGTGTGTTTTCCTGGGTCGGTATCGCTTAGGTTATAATGATCGAGGATTCATTTTTTTTGATCTCAAAAAGGCGAAAAAGAGATCATAAGATCACGAAAACGATTATTGATGATCTTTTTTGATCTGATAATTAGATTTTCAGGACGTAGGGCGTCCTATAAAGCCCGTAGGCGGTCGATTTACCCTAAAAGCATACCCTTACCCCTTAAAATGTCGATTTTTCGCCCTACGGCGAAAATAAAGCAAGGGGGCGTTTCTATTTTGAGAGAGATCACCTCGATCATTGTAGAATATCAGACAATTCCAGCCTTATT
>JAGLSW010000466.1 GCA_023135565.1 Candidatus Aminicenantota bacterium
CCTCTATATATAGGCTCAAATTTTGAAAACCATTGGGGTCAAGTCTTGCATTAACACATTTTGGTGACTCAAATGTTGCAATGCAAGACTTGACCCCGAAGTCCTAACCCACAGCAGGAACTTACCCGGCCCCCGTAGCAGCCTGCCCGCCCCCTTTGCCAGGGCTTTAAAATCCGCTGTTGTTTTTTTTAAATCCTTAGCCATAAATGCCTTTAGTCTTTTTAAGGAGAATAGGGCTTTTGTTTTGGTTGTTTTCTTTTTGGTTTTTTTTGGACTCATGTTCCCTCCGTTAAAAAGTGGACTCGTCTCAAATCAGATTGTATAAAAAACCCTTCCAACTGTCAATTATTCTACTGCTTTTACCCAGTCTTTTTATTATGGGTTTTGCACTTAAGTTTATAATAATACCGGGAGATTATCCGGCTTGTAGATTGATTGTTTACCCTTGACCGTTCGCTTTTTCAGGGGGAGGGGGAGCCGAGGACGACCGTTTAGTGGTTGGTGAAGTACGGCATAAAACCTAAAACCAAAAATCGCTAAATTTCCATGATCCCTGGAAACCCGCTCTGCCACGTCCTAAGCGCGATTTTGATGCACTTGCAAAAACGCTGTTTTTTTTATTTTCCGGGAAACTTGAGAAGGATTTTTTTTAGTAAGAAAAAACGAAAAACCTTGATATAAAAGGGTTTCAGCGATTAGGGGAGGCGAACAAAAGGGTAATTCTGACGCTATTTTTTCCGGTAAAAAAGCCCGGAAACCCGCTCTGCCACGTCCTAAACACGGTTTTGCCACCTCCCGCCGCCACTTTTCGCCACCGCTCGCCACCCGCATCAATAAAGGATTTTTCCGAACTCCCGCCACCACGTGGAAACGACTATAAAACACCAGGAAAAAAGGAGCGGGTAAAATTTGACAGGAGTGGCGGAATTTTATAAAATCTGTTTTGAGACTATTAAACTTTTAAAGGAGGGAACATGAGTCCTGAAAAAACTAAACCAAAAGAAAAGAAAAAGGCTAAAAAAACAAGTAGGCTGTTTTCCACTAAAACATTTAAGACAGGGTTTATTAAAGTAGCTAAGTTCCTGCTGTGGTTATTGTGGGATTTTTCCGGGCTTCGCTATATTTACAGCAAGATAAGACCGCCATTAGAGTCGAAGAAACCGGAACGAAAACCGGCCACCTTTTTTTTATGGGCACTGGGTATTTATACGGCGCTTTTTGGTATCGCTTCACAGCGCTATGAGAATCGGGTGGACATCATCGAAAACCGGGCCAACACCATTTTTACCCAGTTGGCTATACCTGCCATGCAAAAAAAAGCACTGTCACGAATCGCCAGGACACAAAACATGCCCTGTCCCAAAAAACCCTATATCTTAAAACCGGGCACAGTGTTTGCCTCGCTTGTAGGAAACGAGGATCGCTACGACATCATAGTAGAACATCTAAAAGAGACGTTGGAGGACTGGCAAGAGGAGCTTGTGGGGGTAAACCTGAGATATGCCCGCTTGCAGGGAGTCGATCTAGAGTGGGCCGATCTAAAAGGGGCATGGCTCATTGATGCCGATCTAAAAAATGCTGTTCTAAATTACGCGGATATGGAAGGAGCCTATCTCTACAAGGCCAATCTAAAGAATGCTTGGCTTCTCGGGGCCGATCTAAAGAATGCTTGGCTCGCCAGGGCTGATCTCACCTGCGCAAACCTCCGCGGGGCCGATCTAAAGGGGGCATGGCTCATTGATGCCGATCTGCGAGGAGCCAGTCTCTCTTGGTCCGATCTAATGGGGGCCTGGCTCAGTGAGTCCGATCTCTCCGGGGCCAGTCTCTCCAAGGTCAATCTACAGGGGGCCAGTCTCTACAAGACCGATCTAAAAGGGGCATGGCTCGAAGATGTCGATATAGAGGGGGCCAAAGGTTTGACAGAGGAGCAGCTATCGCAAGCGTTTACGCTGTATAAGGTGAAGGGGCTGGACCCGGCATTAGAGAAAAAACTGAAAGCGAGAAAGCCAAAGTTATTCGAGAAAGCAGACTTTTCAGAGTTTTTGAACGCAAGGGATTTTCTATTGACAGAAATTAAACAAAAAAAAGCGGCAGTGGAAAAGGAAAAAACGGAGGGGAAAAAATAGCGCAGCTAAAGGCGCAGCGGCGGACTTTGGGGGCCTGTAGCTTTACCGGGGGATTAGTGCGGGGATTAGATTTTTAGAAAAAAACCGAGAAAATAAAAAAAGGGGTTGAAAATAAAAAAAATTTGGCCGATTACTTCGAGATCGGAGAGGACGAAGGCGCAAAAATCATCGAAATGAAAGTTGAAAAAAGGGGATAAAAATGACCGAAAATCGGGGGGGAAAAAAATTAAAGTTGGCACCTATTTGGCACCCTTTTGGTTTTTGAAAAATCCGAAAAGCCGCATCAGAAGAGCGCACCCGGAGGGACTCGAACCCCCAGCCTACTGATTAGAAGTCAGTTGCTCTATCCATTGAGCTACGGGTGCCGGTTCTTCGGGGCGAGAAGATTCGAACTTCCGACTTTCTGGTCCCAAACCAGATGCGCTACCAGGCTGCGCTACGCCCCGTTTATTTTTACAAAAACACTTCGTGAACATAACAAATTTTGTCGTTAACCTGGTCGAAGATGTAGTTTCCAGGCCCCTTATAGAGTACGGACTCCGTCTGCCTTTTTAGACTAAGCCCTGAAAAAAGCCTCCTGGCGAAGGGAACTCGAATACTAAAAACTTGTTTTTCATTACCGCTCTCTAACAGCAGATAATATTCAAAAAATTAGGCAAAACAAACTTTGTCGTTAACCTGATCGAAGATATAGTTTCCAGGCCCCTCATAGGGTGGGGGTGCCACCCCCCTTCGTGAAGGCCTGAACTAAAAGAGCCTATAGGTCCGTAAATTCTCTACGCATCCGTTTACGCATCCGCTTCTGTGCTTGCGCAATCTTTAATCTTTTTCTTTCGCCCGGCTTTAGATACACGGAATGCCTCTTGATCTCTTTGATTATAGCTTCCTGCTGTACCTTTCTTTTGAACCTACGCAGGGCGCTTTCAAAAGATTCACCGGAGTTAACTTCTACATACGCCAAATGTTATCACCATCCTTTTTTGTTATGTAAATCAAAAGTCTAATATACTCTATTTACCGCTTATTGTCAAGGTCTTTTTAGGTAAGTGTTCAGTTTTCGGCCTCCGGTACTCAATAAACGGGAATTCGTGAACTCTAACGGTCTCCCTGCCGGGGGCCACCCCCATTGAATTGAAGTTGGGGGCCTCGGCATACCGCCGCACAGCAATTCCGCAAATTTTTTTTTA
>JAGLSW010000467.1 GCA_023135565.1 Candidatus Aminicenantota bacterium
AAAGTTTGGCCCCCGGCAGGGACCTGCCGCGCAGCGGCTTAACGCCACCCCACGCGCGTGGGGCCGCCGGAGGCAAGCTTGTTTTAGGTTTTTTCCGGAACTGAATAGTTTCAAAAAAGGGGCTTGCGGACAGCCATACTTTTATGTTATAATAGCCCTTGAATAGTATGAATAAACGGAATAGTGTAAATAGTACAGAGTCCCGGCATTATTCCGGCCCCCCTCTACCCCACGATTCGGGGAAAATTTCGTTTTTTTGCAAAGACCTCCTTAAATCTTTCTATTACCACCCTTTTGCACTACTGATTCGTGAAAATCTTGTTTTTTTGCGAAAATTTTTTAATCCTGAAGAAATCATTTCGTCCTCGTTCATGGACTGCGGGTACGCGCCCGCCTCTGCTGGAATTCATGGGCGTTTAAACCTGGAGAGACAAAAGTGAGCGTTTATTTTGATATAGAAGGAATAGAACTGCACAGCCACCTTTTCTTTATCTTAGGCCCCTGTGTCATCGAAGGAGAAAAGTTCACCTTAAAACTGGCCGAAGACCTCAAAAAAATCTGTGCAGAGGTAGATGTACCTTTCATTTTTAAAGCCTCTTTCGATAAGGCCAACCGGTCTTCCTTAAACTCCTATCGCGGCCCCGGCCTTAAAGAAGGACTGAAAATATTGAAAAAAGTCAAGGAAGAATTAAACCTCCCGGTAATATCGGACATCCATGAAGCCCGGCAGGCGGAGGCAGCAGCGGAAGTCCTATCCGCCCTCCAGGTACCGGCCTTCTTGAGCCGCCAGACCGACCTGCTCCTGAGCGCCGGAAAAACCGGCCTGCCGGTAAATGTAAAAAAAGGGCAGTACATGGCCCCGGAAGACATGGCCTTAGTAGCAGAAAAAATTAAATCCACCGGTAATTCTAAAATAATGTTAACTGAGCGAGGCACTTTTTTCGGCTACCGGAATTTAGTGGTGGATTTCAGGAATATCCCCATTATGAAAGAGACCGGCTTACCTGTAATCCTCGATGTTACCCACTCGCTGCAGCGCCCTACCGCTGCCGCAGGCGTTAGCGGAGGCGATCCGCGGTTTATCCCCATAATCGCCTCCTCCGGTGTGGTATCCGGCGCAGACGGTATTTTTATGGAAGTGCATCCTGACCCGCAGCAGGCCCGTTCCGACGGCAGCAGCTCCCTGCACATAAAAAATCTCAAAAAGCTGTTAATTAGGTTAAAAAAGTTATATAATATAGACTAATGAATATAGTAGAAACCGGCAAAAAAGTCCTGGAAACAGAAGCTAAAGCTATTAAAATTGCGATAGACAGGTTAGATAAAAATTTTGAAGACGCTGTAAACATCTTATTTAACACCAAAGGGAGAATCATAGTCACCGGCATGGGGAAATCTGGTTTGATTGCCAGGAAAATATCCGCCACTTTAACCTCCACCGGGAGTCCGGCGGTTTTCCTGCACCCCTCGGAAGCCATGCACGGCGATATCGGCATCATCGACAGTGCCGATGTGGTACTGGCTTTATCCACCAGCGGTGAAACTTTCGAAGTGGTGAGATTACTGGATTTCATCAAAAGAATCGGGGCGAAATTGATCTCTTTAGTGGGCAGCCCGCAGTCCACCCTGGCCCGTGAGAGCGATGTATTTATCGACTGCAGCATAGAAGAAGAAGCCTGCCCTATCGGTTTAGTGCCTTCCACTTCTACCACCTTAACCCTGGCAGTGGGAGATGCGACAGCTATCGCCCTGATGAAGAAGAAAGGGTTCGGTGAAGAAGATTTCAGGTATAACCACCCCGGCGGCTCTATCGGCAAAAAATTGTTAAAAGTAAAGCATCTTATGCACAGCGGCGCCGAACTCCCGGAAGCCGGAGCAGACACCGTCATGAAAGACCTATTGAGCATCATCGACGCCAAAAAATTCGGCGTCGTTATCATATCTGACGGAAAAGGTGGTCTCAGAGGGGTCATTACCGATGGTGATTTAAGGAGGCTGTTGTTAAAAGGCGTAGATTTTTCAAAAGCAAAAGCTGGGGAATGTATGACGAAAAGCCCTTCAACTATAGGGGAAGATAACCTGGCGGTGGAAGCTTTAAAGGTCATGGAGGATAAATTGATAACGAGTATAGTAGTTACAAAGGATAATAAACTAAGAGGCATTTTGCATCTTCATGATTTATGGAGAACGGAGATGATATAATGGATCAAAAAGAATTAGCAAAAAAAGTTAAACTATTAATTATGGACGTAGACGGAACTCTTTCCGACGGGAGATTTTTTGTTCTCCCAAGCGGTGAGTCTTTGAAATCTTTCGATGTGAAAGACGGCACCGGCATCATATTCGCCGGTCTGGCCGGTATCAAGACGGCTATTATAACGGGTAAATCCTCTGAAACCGTCAGGAACAGGGCCAAAGAGCTGCATATAGACGAATATTATGAAGGCGTTACAGATAAAACCAAACCCTTTCTTGAATTGTTGGAGAAATATGGCCTGGAGAAAGAGGAGGTAGCCTATGTGGGAGATGATATAGGCGATGCGGAAGTCATGGGCATGGTAGGATTTTCTGCTGCGGTAGGAGATGCTCATCCTTTGATAAAGAGGATTTCCCACTATATTGCCAAGCGCTACGGAGGTAGAGGAGCTGTCAGAGAGGTCATAGATTTTATCCTCGAGGTGCAGGAGAAATGGCCCGAAATTTTCACCAAGCTAAAGAATTCCGAGAATTCCGATGAGATATTGAAGAAGATCAATTCGTAATTTTTCCCGCGACTGGAATCCTAAAAAAAAGAAAATATATGCCATTACATGGCGGTAATGAACGACATGTTGTAGATATTTCAATATCTCGCCGTCAGGTGGTTTTTTTTTCAAGCTTAATGTTGCGTCAATCTTGAAATGACGGATAAATAAAAGTTTTGATCAAACTTTTTCTGAAAGTGCGGTGTGCCGCTGGCCCCCGACGATGAACCCAATGGGGG
>JAGLSW010000468.1 GCA_023135565.1 Candidatus Aminicenantota bacterium
GCGCCAAATGAAATCACCTACACGATATTGATCAGTAAGGCCACAGATTTTGAGCAAGCACTGGGGATCCTGAAAATAATGAAGGAAGTAAAGATAGCGCCAGATGAAATCACCTACACGACATTGATCAATAAAGCCACCAACTTTGAGCAAGCACTGGGGATCCTGGAAAAAATGATAGAAGATAAGATTATTCCCAATCGAATCACAGCTAGCACAATCAAATCCAAAATCGCTAAAAACCCTGCGCAAGCCATAAATTCTATTTTTAAGGCGTTCGAGCCACAATTCATTTTAAACGATTTACTTCTTTCAGATCTCATCAAAGAGGCATGCAAAATTGATAACACATGCCATGTTTACATCACATCCATCCTGGACCTAATATCGGTACAACCTGAACCGGCTATTCTCCACTATGCAAGCATCCTGGAATATTCAAACGCGGCACCGGAAGCATTAAAACTATTAGATAAAATCAATAATAAAAATTATCATTATTATAATATTAAAGCCAATTGCCTTCAAAATAACAATTTTCAATTAGCCCTTGAACATTATCAAAAAGCTTATCAAGTTACTGATAAGACTGCCCAAAAAGCTGTTGCACTAAACAACGCGGCCAATTTAATTTATAAGCATAAAGAAGAAAATTTTTTTGATCAAGCAATCGCTTACTGTTCCGAAGCAATAGAGATTCATCCGAACCAGTCTTTTCATTATCCTTTTGAACCGATGATATTGATCACGATATACAAAAGCCCCCCCGATAAACTGTGCGAAGAAATGGGTAACATTGCTAAACGATTTAGGATTAGCAGCAAACGACTGAGAAAAATCATCTCCCAGGTGGCTGACGAAGAAAAAAAAGTAATTCTTTTAAAATATCTTGCGAAATGAATTCCTGGAGCTGGGATTCGATTGGGACAGTCAACTGGCAACGCCAAAGCATAGGGTAAATGCCCACCTAAACGCTGCTTTGAAGGTATCACATTTTGTGATAGCAAAAATTCGCTATCTTTTGGAATTTAAAACGATACTTTTTAAGAAGGAAAATCAAAAACGCTGCGGGGCTTTAGGGAAGGCAAGCGATTCAACCAAAACAAACGCGGCCTGCAGATAAGACGTGGGACATAAAGGAAAACACTCCTTACAACTATTACACTCCTTAGCGGCTATCCCGGGGATAAAACTGATCTCCTTCCTTACTCCCCTATCGACAAATCCTACGGCGTTCTTCTTTTTCACCTCCGCACAGTACCGCACACATAACCCGCAGTGTATGCAAAAGGAGGCGTCTTTCTCAAAACGGTCCCTAACAGCTCCATACTCTTCAGCCAATTCTTTCAACCGGGGCGAATCCGGGGCATGAGTCATCAGCAGCTCTATAATCGTTTTGCGAATTCTATCTATCTTCTCAGACCTGGTTCTGACTACCAAATTCTCCGCGATTAAATAAACACAGGATACAACCAGCTTCGTCCAACCACGCTCCTCTACTTCTACTATACATAACCGGCAGCCGCCATAAGGTTCCAACTTTTCATGATGACAAAGCGTGGGAATCTCTATACCGGCACTTTGGGCGGCTTCTAAAAGAGTCATGCCTGCCTTTGCCGTTACTTCTTTGTTGTCGATCTGTAAACGAATTTCACTCATTTTTCACTTGCCTCTTTGTTAATACTTTTACTTGCCTCCGGCACCACCACGTGGGCTTGCCTCCGGCGGCCCCTGCC
>JAGLSW010000469.1 GCA_023135565.1 Candidatus Aminicenantota bacterium
ACCACCGTAACCGCCGTTCCCCGCAGTAACCGCCGCGGTCCCGGAAATATTTTTTTTTCTTGCCTCCGGCGGCCCTGCCGGGATCCAAACTTTTGAAAAAGTTTGATCAAAACTTCTGATTATTTAAAATCAAAAGCGCTCACCCGCTGCCCCTACCGGGGGCTATTTTAGGGTTGTTCTTTTAACGCCCACTTCGAGAGCTTTCTCGGGACAAACCTCGATGCACTCATTACAGGCATAACAGTCGGGCCGTAAAAGCGATTCTTTCAAAATTTCAGGCACTGCTGTACAGGGGGATTTCTTTTCACATACGCCGCAGTCGGTGCAGCTTTTTCTTTTGAGACTGATCTTGAATAAAGCAACCTGCTCGAGGACATGGGCAAAAATCCCGATAGGACAAACAAAATGACAATAAGGCCGGTAATACTTAAAGGCCAGGATAACCACCAAAATAAAAGGCAAATAATGAATTAAATAACCTATTAAACTTGCATTCGCGCTGAATTCGAGGCCATGAAAAGGATTAATATAATCATAAAGCGATTTGGGGAACACCTGGCCTTCATATGTTTCGTATAACACGGCGGTGACACTGATAAAAATAAACAGGAGAAAAATCAACAGCCTTACCGTATGAGCAGGGACAAAAGAAAACTTTTTCCTGGTGATTTTTAGTTTAGCGGCAAGCATGGAGATTAATTCCTGCACTGCACCCAGGGGACAAATATAACCGCAGAAGAGCTTCGGGCCCACCAGCGTCAAAAAAAAAATAACCGCCAGGGTGACGATAAAAGGAATATGGAAACCGAAAAGCAGGGGTTTCGAGGCGGCGCACATGGGAGATGGATGCATGGCAAAGGAGTGGAAAAAGTCCGCCGGTATATTCCCGGCAAAGCCGAAAAGGAAGGTGGAAAGCAGCAGCAGGCCGGTTTTTATACTTTTTTTCATTTTTTTTGTTTTTAATAAAAGGAGGACGGCTGCACCGATCAACAGCATGACGATAAACTTAGGCTGCAGCAGGAAATCGAAAAAAGTAAGCGGTTTGGGCCTGGCATGTTTTGCGGCTTCGGTAACTTCTTGAGCCATTAATGCATGAGTAGTTAGGAGACCGACCAAGAAAAATAGTTTTTGAAATAAGCGTTTCATTTGTCCTCCGTAAGACGGTTGTTTTATTAAGAGATAATTATAACATATTCGGTTTTGTTCCGCAAAAAAGAATTTACAAACGGGCATTCGAGAACTCCGGGAAACTTGCCTCCGGCGGCCCTGCCGGGGGCTAAACTTTTGAAAAAGTTTAATCAAAACTTCTTATTAATTAGAATCAAAAACGCTCACTCGCTGCCCCTGCGACGAAGCCGCTAATCGCCTCCCCGTGCGTACGGGGCTTTTGATAATTTAAAAGCGAAAGCGCTGCCCTGCCGCAAAGCGGGCAGCCGGTGAGGGCCGCTTTTCATTGTAGATCGATTACTGTTTCTTCTGCTTCTTCTTGCTGGACTTTATAAAATTAATAAAACGCTCTAAATCTTCCCCAGCCTTTACTTTTTCCCCGGCTTTGTTATACAAAAACCGGCGTACCAAATAAGCGAAATTATAATCGGGTTTCTCAGCCAGCAAAGCGTCGATGTCTTTTATGGCAGCGGAAATAAAATCTTTGGCGGGTTTCAACTGGTCCATCACTTTGAGATAATAATCATAGGCGTCTTCAAACTCTTTGCGGGCCAGGTAAGTTAAAGCTATATGAAAATGAGCGGCATAATGCCGGGGATCGAGATTTACGGCTGTCCTGAACTGCGCCATGGCTGCGCTGTAGTCGCCTTCTAAATAATAACTCTTGCCTAAATGATTGCGCACATCAAAATCATTGGGATTTATTCCTACGGCTTTTATATAAGCGTTTATACTGCCGCTGTAATTACCCGCCCGGGCATATATCTCACCCAGGCTGTTCCAGGCGGCAAAAAACCGCGGGTTTATCTCTACGGTTTTCTCAAAAGCGGCGGCAGCCCTGGTATATTCGCCTTTTCTCATATGTATGAAACCTAAGTTGCCGTAAGACCCCCAGGAACGGGGATTGATTCTTATGGCCCGCCGGTATGCGGCAGCAGCTTTTTCGTAATCCCTTTTTACATTATGAGTGTTGCCTAAAGCATCCCAGGCTAAATCATAAGCGGGGTTCACGCGGATGGCGCGGTTATGATATTCGATGGCTTTGTCGTAATTTTTTTTGCGCCGGTAGGTGATGCCCATGTTGTTCCAGGCAGCGGCAAATTTGGGATTTATCTGCACGGCTTCCCGGAAAGCGGCTATGCCGCGGTCAAATTCACCCATCTTATTGAGGGTAATACCTAAACTGTTCAGGGCGGCTTCGTTGGTGGGGTTTATCTCTATGGCTTTCTCAAAAGCAGCGGCGGCTTCAGCATATCGTTCGGTCAGATCATAAGTGCGGCCCAGGTCATAATAAGCAGCGCCATAATCAGGGGCGATTTCGACGGATTTTTTGAACGCTTCGATGGCCCGGTCATACTCTTTCTTTAAACCGAAAGCAGCGCCTAATTCATACCGGGTTTTTGCGGAACCGGGATCCAATTCGATGGCTTTTTGGAAAGCCTGCACCGATTTGTTATATTTCCCTTCCCGGCGAAAGACAAGCCCTAATTCAAAGTGGTTTTTAGCGGCTCCGGGTTTCAACCGGGCAGCCTTTTGCAGGGCGGCGGCTGCTTCGGCAAAATTCCCGTTGTTGCGCAGCGCTATGCCTAACTCATACCAGGTGGCGGCGGAACGGGGATTTAACTCTAAGGATTGTTTGTAGGCTGCCGCGGCTTTGTTATACTCCTGTTTCTCTAAGTAGTTTTCACCTTTATTATAATAGGCATAGGCGTCCATGGGGGTGACGGGGGTGATGCCCGCCAGTACGAAACCGGTCTCCTTTTTTATCCGCTCTAATATTCCTTCAACGGCTTCGATTTCATAAGGCCGTTCTAAGTCGAAATAAAGATAATTTAAAAAATAAGAAAAATCCCATATCTTCAGGCTTTGCCCGCTGGCGGCGGCGATGTAAGCGCTGTCCGGGCTGAAATCTAAGTACACAGCGGTTCGACTGCCACCTTTTAAAGTAAGGATCAATTCACCGCGCCCGGTTTCCCAAACCGTGATAACGCCGGTTTTACTGCCGGCGGCTAAGTATTTGCCGTCGGAACTGAATACTACGGCGGATACTTCGCTTTTTTGCCCTCTTAGCTCCATGACTTTTTTTTTGCTCCAAATACCGCGGATTTTTACACTTTTGTCTCTAACCGAGCTGGAGGCGATGCGGCTGCCGTCGGGACTGAAACAGATAGAAGTAATCGGGCCGTCATGACCTTTTAGCACGGCTGCCAATTCTAAAGTGGAAAGATCGCGAATGTCGATGATACCTGTGCTGCTTCCCGAGGCTAAGTACCTGCCGTCGGGACTGAAACTAACCGGGCCGATGCGGTTGTCTTCCCCCTGGAAAATAGCCACTTCACTGCCGCTGCTTATTTCCCATATCTTGATGGTTTTCTCCCCACCGGCGGCTAAGTATTTCCCCGCCGGGTCGTAGCTGAGCGAGTTAACGCCTTCTAAACCGCCTTCTAAAGCAGCGGCTTCCCGGCCTGAAGATAGATTCCATATCTTAACGCTTTTGCCGCCGCCGGCCGCGATATGCGCTTTGTCCGGGCTAAAAGCCAATACTTCGATGCGGTTTTTTATTCCCTGTAGGGTAACAGCTTCTTGCCAGCCGGAGACTTCCCATACTTTGACGGTTTTCTCTCCTCCGGCGGCCAGGTATTTGCCGCCGGGACCAAAAGCGGCGGTATACCCGTAACCGGCGCTGCCCGGTAACCGGGGAGATTTTTTCAAGTCATACATTTCCCAGGTACGAATGATTTTATCCGCGCCGGAACTGAAAAGAGTGCGCCCGTCGGTTGTGTAACCGAGAGCCAGGACGACGGTGTCGCCTATTTTTAGGACCGCTGTCTCTTTGCCGCCGGCGCCGGTTTCGCGGATTTTGATTGCCCCGCCGGCGGTGCCGTAAGTTAGATAGCGCCGGTCCGGGCTGAAACAAACCGCGGTGACAGGCCCATCTTCTTCACTTATTCGTGTCACCACTTTCCGGGTAGATATATCCCACAGGCTTAACTCTTTGTCTCCGCCCGCGGTTAGGCGTTTGCCGTCGGCGCTGAATGCGGCGCAGTAAATGGGGCCGCCGTTCCCTTTCAGCGTTATGGCTGCTTCGAGACCCGGCAGGCGGCGCAGTTTTATCTCCCCTTTATCGTCCCAGGTGGTCAGGTACTTGCCGTCAGGGCTGAACACCACCTGTTTCATGTGGCTGCTGCTCCCTTTCATAGCGGCGATTAGAGTGCCCTTTTTTTCTTCGTCCAATTGCCACACCCTGACCTCATCGCTGCACAGGGCAGTTAGGTATTCCCCGCCGGGGCAGAGACAAACTGAGCGGATTTGCTGCTTATCCGCCGGGGCGAAGCCGGCAACTTCCCGTTTGTTAGCAATATCCCATATTTTTGCTTCTTCTTTTCCGCCTACGGCCAAAAAACGGCCGTCGGGACCGAAAGAGACCGAGTTAATAAACGCAGCGCTGCCCGGTAAAATGTAAGCTTCCCCACCTGCGGCGGTTTCCCATATTTTCACCACGCCTTCTTTATCGCCGGCGCTTAGATAAATGTTATCGCTGCTGAGACTGAACAAGGGGGAGGAACCGGGTAAGGTATATTTTAATAGCCAGCCCTGGAATTCATAAGGCAGGGGTATATCTCCCGGGGTTAAATATCGTTTGGCTTTGGCCTGGAAGAGTAAAGAATTAACGGAAAAAAACCTGACCATTTGCCATTCATTCCGGGCCGCACAGGCTTTGGCTTTTTCTTTTAGGGCGGCGGCAAAGTTGTAATCGGCTTCCTGTTTCAAGCGTACTGCTTCCCTACCGGCGGAACCTGCATTTATGCCGACTATTACACTGCGGAAGTAAATGCCTGCCAGTAATAAAACAATTGCAGCAAGGACAATGGCTGCCGCCCGGTTTCTATGCATAAATGTTCGGGCGCTGTAGAGCAGTGATGGCGGATGAGCCGTTACCGGCCGGTGTTCTAAATGTTTTCTCACATCGGCGGCTAAGGCTGAAACCGAATCGTATCTTTTGCGCCGTTCTTTTTCCAGGGTTTTTTTCACGATGCAGTCTAAGTCGCCCTGCATAAGTTTTATCATTTCTATTTTTGTAGTTCTGCGCCGCCTGGCGATCTCATCCGCCGCGGCTCCTAAGCTGTCGAACCTGATACTTAACTGTTCGGGAACCTCTTCGCGGATTTTTCGCAAGGTCTCCATAAAATCGTCTTTTTGCAGTTCTTTTTTATCGAAAGGGGTTGCGCCGGCCAGCATTTCGTATAATAAAACGCCTAAAGAGTAGACATCGGTCCTGGTATCCGTGTCCATATCGCTTAATGCCGCCTGCTCCGGGCTCATATAAACCGGGGCGTCCGCTTCCTCCCCGGTATGAAGCGCATTCTCTATTAAATCCCGGTCTGCCAGGACTTTGGCAATGCCGAAATCGACGATTTTTATGACGGTTTTTCCACCCTGGGGAGTGACCCGCACACTGGAGGGTTTAAGCCCTAAGTGTACTATGCCTTTAAAATGGGCCTGCTGGATGATGCGGCACACCTCTTCGAAAAGTGTGAGTCTCTGCTTAATAGTCAGTTTATAATTGTCGCAGTATTCGGTCAAAGGCAAACCGGGCACGTATTCGGTAACGAAATAAGCATAACCCTGGCCGGTTATCCCGGCGTCATAGACCCGGGCCACATTAGCCTGGCTCATGGTGGTGGAAGCTTGCTGCACCGATTTGAAAGCAGCCGTCACATCTTTCCGATCCATGTCGGTTTTAATCAGCCGCAGCACCACTTTGCGGCGGTCGGGCGACTCCTGCAGGGCGGTATAAACCGTACTGCGGCCTCTTTTGCCCAGCACATCGAGGAGCTTATAATTTCCGATTCTTGTTTGTTCCCCGTTCAAATTATTTTTTTCGTTTATATTTTCAGTCATTTTTGTCTCCAAACTTGTGTGGTAGAAGAAACACTATACCACAATACAGGAATTATTTTCAAGGCTTTTTTTGTGTAACTTTCCAGATTTGGGAAAAATCTAAAACAGACTTGCCTTCGGCGGCCCCACCACGTAGGAGGGCAGACCCTGCCGGGGGCCAAACTTTTGTAAAAGTTTGATCAAAACTTTTGTTTATTTCGTTGTTTCCGGGTTGAGGTGCGCTTCATGAAGAATTACCATAACTGTATAATCCTGTCTGACTTTTAATTATGGCGAATCCGCCATAATTAAAATCCGGGTTGTGAATTTTTTCCCCAAAGAACATTTTTCTTGCCTGTCCCCTTTTTTTTGCCCTCCGGTGGATTTTTTTGTTGACATTTTTAGATAATTGAATATAATATATACAGCGGGTAAGTCCTGTAATGTTCTTCAGGTGCTCCCTTCCATAGGTTGGCAACGAGCCTGAAGAAATTAGCATTACAGGGGCCGCTTTTTTTATTTAAGATATTCCATTTCACATTCTATCTTATGAGAGAAACAATCATACCATTCAAGGTCATTAAGTTCATATTTCCTAAAAATTCCCCAGCAAAAAAGATCGACTGCTTGCAGTTCATAGGTTTCAAAGGAATGGAGAGAATGGAGATGCTATTGTCTTAGCTTGTCCCCTTTTCCACGGCCCGGTGACCCCTTTCCACCACCTAAGTACGCCTTTTCCACGGCCCGGTAACCCCTTTCCACGACTAAAGTACCCCTTTTCCACGGCCCGGCGACCCCTTTCCACGACTAAAGTACCCTTTTTCCACAGCCCGGTGACCCTTTTCCACGGCTCAAGTACCCCGTTTCCACAGCCCGGTGACCCTTTTCCACGGCTCAAGTACCCCGTTTCCACGGCCCGGTGACCCCTTTCCACAACTAAAGTACCCCTTTTCCACGGCCCGGTGACCCCTTTCCACGACTCAAGTACCCTTTTCCACGACTCAACTACTCCTATCCACGCGAATTTTAAACCCTGCGTACCGGCAGCCCCCGGTACAACACATCGAAAGGCCGCCGGTACGAGGTTTAAATCACCGGTACATCAGCTTTTTTGCTTTTCTTCCACTTTCACCGCAAGCTTTTCTTGACTCGCTTCCGCTTCAACTTTCACTTCCTGGTTGACTTTTCGTTTACGGCGTAAATATTGACTCCTGTATCCCCGCAGACGTTCATCATTGCGGCGGAATACATAACGGCCATATTCACAGATTTCATCTACCGTCTCTCTCAAATGCGTAAAAGCCCGGTCACGAATATTTTTGGTTTCGCTAAATTCGATTCGCTCAACGCTGGCTGCCGCCAGGGTTTCGGCCATGACAGCCACTAATTCAGCCGCCCTGTCCAGCAGCGACATGTCGAAATTGATCTTTGCCAATAATTCAGGGTTTTCTTTGCCCAATACGCCCAGGTCATTCAAGTCCTGGATCATATCGGCGTGAGTGTACCCTTCCGCAATGGCGGCGACTTTTTCCGAAAGCTCCCCGTCTTTGCGAAAAGCAAAGCGAAAATCATGCAGCAGATCATCTTTTAATTCATAAGCGCGGGGGGATTCCTCAGCCCATTTTTTGGCCGCGTCTTCCCTGGCGAACCGCTCTAATGTCCACAGCGACTGCGCTTCCCTCAATGCGCCGCAGCGAACCGGTAAATCCTCCACCATTTCCCAGGGCAGTCCTTTTGCCGTCAAATCTTCTTTGTCCGCCGTACACCAGCGGAAAAGATTTTCAGATTCCTGCACATAAACGTCCACCGGGATGTGATGGGGAGGGGTAACTTTAGTTTCGTCGATAGCCTTTAAAACCTCGAGTTTTTCCTGGTAATGATTTTTTGTAATCATGTATAGACTCCTACTAATAGATTTATATCATTTTTCAAATTCCAAGTACCCTTATGTAAAGTATTCTACAATTTCATAAAAGAAATGTCAATAGTAAATTAATAAAAAATAATTATTTACAAAGTACATGCGCCGGGACGCCGTTCCCTCAGCCCCCGCTCCGCCATTCAGGCGGGTATCCCGGCTTAACTTTGCCTTTCCTCTACCAGGTAATCACCAATATTACGCTGCTCTATATCAAATCCAACTCCTACCAGCTTGACGGTTTTAGCGGAACTTTCATAAGGCTGGTAGTATTTTTTTGTTCTTATCTGCTCTAAAGCTTCCTACGCAGTGCCTAACTTAAACTCCATTACATAAATAAAATTACCGGTTTCAACAACCGCATCCAACCTCCCTAAATTCGTCTCTACCTCGGTGCGGATGCTAACCCCGATCAACATTAAAACCAAATAAATAACAGTCTGGTAATAACCTTCCCTATCCCCCACAAACATATCATAAGGAATCCGGGCAAAAAGAGAACGCATGACTTCGAAAAATCCCTCTTCTTCTCCCCGCTCCAGGCTCTCCTTCAACTGCTCCACTATCATCGTGATCTCATCGGCAAACCGCGCCGAAAAATCTCCCAGCAAATACTCCAGGAAAGCTTCCTTCACTTCGATGTTGGGATAAGATAACGTGTAAAGCCTTTTGTGACGTCCGGTATGCTCTACTTCCTTTATAGTAAGATAACCGGTTTGAAACAACAGCGATACCACATGAAGCCTGTCTATTTCAAAAGAACTGAAAACCGCCTCTCCCGTTTTATGACGCTCGAAGGTCTTGACATCTATATTATGCTTTTTTATCAGCTTCACCAGCAGAGAAGGTGTGCCGCTTTCAAACCAATAATTGCCGAATTTCTGTTTCTGGAAAAAATTAAGTACGGAAAAAGGATTGTATACGAAATTTTTCCCATCCCAGGAATATCCGTTATACCAACGCTTTATGTCCTCTATTAATTCCTCCCTGGAGCAGTTTTCTACTTTAGTTAGCTCTTCGATACGGCGGGAGAAATATTTCAGCAGTTCCTCCTGGGTATACCCCAGCATGGTGGCATAACTTTCATCGATGGTAATATCGAAAAGATTATTAAGGTCTGAGAAAACCGATACCTTTGAGAATTTAGAAACACCGGTTATAAAAACAAATCGCAAATATTCATCGAGCCCTTTTAAGATCGAATAGAAAGTTTTTAAAATATCCCTGTGCGCCGACGCTATCCCCGGTTTGTCCACAAAATCTATAATCGGTTTATCGTATTCGTCTACCAGGACGACTACTTTATTGTCTTGAGAAAGCTTTATAATCAACTCCCGGAAACGTTTATCATAACCCTTCTCGCGCAGGTCAACTTTGTGAGTGCGGGCATTTTGATCGATCAGATAGTTCAGGGTATCGTTTAATTCATCCTTTGTTTTATAGTTTAAACCTAAAAAATCAATGTGAATCACCGGGTGCGATTCCCATTCGATTTTATCATATATCCATAACCCTTTGAAAAGTTCCCGGCTGCCTGAGAATATCTCTTTCAGCGTGGAAACCAGCAGCGATTTACCGAACCGCCGGGGGCGGGATAAAAAATAGAACTTTCCACCCGTAGCAAAAAGATTATAAATATCTCTTGTCTTGTCAACGTACAGGTAGTTTCTGCTTATCATTTCACGAAAAGTCTGGATACCCACCGGTAAATTTTTCATATCCATATTATAGTATTAAAATAGGTTTTTAGCAATGTGAGTGAGGAAAAATTGGACAAAAACCCATGTTTATGCTATTATCCTGTACTGAAACCGTTTGCTGAAAGAACAAACTCTTGGGTCAACCGGAGCATTGCAAAATTAGCATCCGACAGTAGCAGCTTTTGTCGGATTTGATACGCTGTATGCTAACTGTGTAAACGCTAATTGACCTGCCCCTCATAGGGTGGGGCGCCGACCCCTTTACGGCTCTTACGGGATGCTTAACTATGAAGAAATTACTTTTACCGAAACATCTCAAATACATATTAGCTGTTTATTTAACAGGAATGGTTTTCTTTACATTTTTTCGCTTCCTGGTGTTCATCGGGAACCTGGACCAGTTAGACCCTATCCCGGCATCAGCCGGGAAATCCGGTTTGATGGTAAAGGCTTTTTTTATGGGATACCGTTTCGATACGGTGGTTTCAGGCTATATCCTGGCAATTCCCCTGCTGCTGCTGTCTATCGCCGCGGCAGCACTATTCGATAAGAAAATCATTTATAAAATCATAACTGTCTATACCGGTTTGCTTTACACCGTGGCCTTAGCTATTTGTGCGGCGGATGTGGGATATTATACGTTCTTCCATACCAGGTTCTCGGCAATTATCCTCAATTGGGCCGACGATCCGGGCATCCTCACAAAAATGATACTCGAAGACCCGGCCAATTGGAGAAATATTTCTCTTTTCTTCGTGTGCTGCACCGCCACATGGATTATCTTATTCAAATTTAAGAAAAAAATATTAGAAAAAACTCCCCTGGAACCGATTCCTACCAGGATAAAATATACTATCAAAACAGTGAGCTTTTCCATAGTGGCTATTTTATTGTTATTCGTGGCTATCAGGGGGAGAATCGCCAACAAATCCCCTATCCGCGTAGGAACCGCCTATTTTTCAAATTATGCTTTTCCCAATCAATTGGGTTTGAGCCCGGTCTTTACCTTTTTCAGGAGCTGCATAGACTGGGTGAAAACAGGAAAACAAGAATTAAAACTGATGGCCGATGAAAAAGCTGTCAAACTGGTGCAAAAATTCCTAAATGTGAACCCTGAGAACAATAAGGGCTTCTCTTCACCTATTGCCAGGAAAATCACCGCCGAAGGAAAGCCGCTGCGGGCAAACGTAATCCTTGTCATCATGGAAAGTATGGCCGCCGGAAAAATGGGCAGGTACGGCAGCCCGAAAAACTTAACCCCTAACTTAGACCGCATGGCGGCGGAAGCATATTCCTTCGATCATTTTTATACTTCCGGCACTCACACTGCCAACGGCCTCTATTCAACCCTCTTCGCTTTTCCCACGGCGATGAAACAGCATCCGCTGAAACCGGTTACCATGCTGACCTACGCCGGGCTGTCCAATATCCTGAAAGACGCAGGCTACAAGACGGCCTTTTTCCTTACCCACGACAAGCAATTCGACAATATCGGGGGCTTCATGAAAGCCAACGGTTTCGAGCAAATTATTTCCCAGGTGGATTATCCGGCTGCTAAAGTCTTAAGCACCCTGGGCGTTCCCGATGATTTTATGTTCGAGTTTTCTATTCCCCGCTTGAATGAGATGCATAAAAGCGGCAGCCCTTTCCTGGCGGTGCTTATGACCGTCAGCGACCACCCGCCTTTTATTATCCCCGCAGGCATCCCCTTCACCCCGAAGTCCACGGAGAGAAGAGAGCAAATCGTAGAGTATGCCGATTGGGCTATCGGCAAATTTTTAAAACTGGCTGCCCGGCAGGAATGGTTTGAGAATAC
Organism: Candidatus Aminicenantota bacterium; assembly: GCA_023135565.1. Lineage (GTDB taxonomy): Bacteria > Acidobacteriota > Aminicenantia > UBA2199 > UBA2199 > JAGLQA01. Next base: position 11,483 of record JAGLSW010000469.1, read on the forward strand.
CCTGTTCGTTTTCGTCGCCGATCACGGTTCTAACATAGACGCGGTTTACGATATGCCCCTTTCCTATTTTCATTCGCCTTTTATTATTTACGCGCCTGCTTTAATAAAGGAACACCGCACCATAAACCGCCTGGGTGGACAGATCGACGTATTTCCTACCATAATGGGGCTGTTGAATATCCCATATGTCAACAATACCCTGGGCATGGATTTGTTAAAAGAGAGCCGCCCATTTATTTACTTTTGCGCCGATAATAAGCTGGGCTGTTTGAGCGACGAATATTTTTTAGTTCTGCGGGAGAACGGCGGCGAATCGCTCTATGCCTACAAGAACCGGGACACGCAAAATTACTCGGAAACAAAAAAACAATTGGCAAAAGAGATGAAGGATTACCTCTACTCCATGCTGCAGACCAGCCAATGGTTGATTAAGAACCGCAAAGTAGGGCAGCAGCAGCCGTCACTTCCTGTTCAGCCTCGTTGAGCAGGTCGGCCAGGATTTTTTTTACACTTTTAATCTCGTTCACCAGGCCCACACTCTGGCCGGACATCAAAGAACCGTGCTCTATATCGCCATCTTGTACTGCTTTGCGCAGTGCGCAGGCCCAATATTTTTCAGCTTCGAATTGAGCTTCTATCCTTGTCAATTCGTTGTTTTTCAACTTCTTTAAGAGTTCCAACTGCAATTTCCCGAAGTCGCCGGCGCCTTTGTTTTTCAGGGCGCGCACCGCCACGATGGGCAGGGAGGAATCGTATTGGGGGGTGGCAAAAGCTTCCCTGGACCCGGCTTTTTTGAACCTCTCTTGGAATTCTATTGGCCTGTCCCCTAAAGTTTCTAGAATGATTCCCAACTGAAAAAGTCAGAAAGTCATGCACCGTGCACATTTTGCTATTGAAAAAAACTTTCAAATGGATTATAATATGCACTTAAAAGGTTTTTTTCGGTTGAAATAGGACTTTAGTTGCAATTGCGGTTGCATTCACGGTTTAGGAAAATACAACTTTAGTTGTACTTTTTTTAAACGGCGTTACAACTAAATATAGAACCAAAGTTTTATTGACAACCGGTTTCGAGGTGTTATAATGATTCATAAGACAACGGAAATAACTGCCTGGAGGCGCAAAACATATGCCCCTCCCTTATGTTATTTACTGCTGGTTGGATTTAACGGTTTAAAAAGGATTAAACGATAAAATGAAGTTTAAAAAGTTCGACAAATTTTGGTTAACGACGCTGTGCATAACCCTTTTGCTATCCTGCGGCGTTGGGGAGAACACATACAAAACCGGTGAAGAAATCCCGGCATCGTTCCTGCAAAACCCGGAAGATACACAGCCGCTTATCAAAAGCGGACATTTTAATGTGATCCTTTTTTTTAATTCTTCTGCGTCCGATTACAGCCTGATCAAATACATCGACAACCTGTACCACAGTAAATATAAGGATTTAGGATTAAGACTTTTTTTAATCGTAAAATCCGCCGGTCACCATGAAGCAGGTGTAAAAAAAGAACCGGGCTTCGATTTGCCGATTTTGCCCTTTGACCGGAGCGAAAAGGCGCTGCGAAAATTCTTCGACCCCTACGCTAACGAAAGAGCGCTCATTGTGATCAACCCGGGATTAAAATTGGAAGCTGTCTATTTTTTCTTCAAAGAAGATGATGTCAGGCAGCTATTTGAAAAATATTACTTCGACAAAATTACGTACCGCGGCGAAATCGAAAAAGAAAAGCTGTCAACCGGGGATCTATTCCCCGGATTTTCTATCATAAAGTTAGCTCCCGGCAGGGAAAGCTATCTCACTAACCAGGTGGAATTGGCGCCTCGTCTATGGTTTATTTTCAGGTCTAATTGTGTCTCCTGCGTGTTGAATAAATACCTGCGCCGGTATAAGTCATTAGAAGATAAACTGCCGGGAAAAACCGGGATAGCCCGTGCACTGATATTCAGCCCCTATTTCCTAGAAGATGAAATCCTAAAAAAAATGAAGCATTACAAAATCGCAGCCCCGGTTTACCTGTCTCAAGATGAACTGCGCGGTTTCGAGGACTACTATTATAAAGACGCCGCCGCGGCCGACAGCGTCAGCGTTGTGCTGACCAACCAAAAAAACAGGATTTTTTATATCGCACCGTTCCCGGACTTTGTCCTGGAATGGGAAGGAGGAAAATTTGAAAAAAAATTTCCCGGTTTGTTCCGGTAGAAGCGCTGCCGCTTTGCTATGGATTGTCTTGACATGCCTGCTTTTCTCAGCCTCGCTGGGCGCGGGAGAGATTGCGGTTTTCAAGGCTGAATTAGCCGAAACCTTTACCGGTTTAAACGTAGAAAACGTGTCGCATCTTATCCAAAAAAACGGTATTTTATATATTTTGGAAACCGGCAATCACCGCGTCCTCACCCTGAAAAATAACGTGATAAGCGGTCAACTCGGGCGCATCGGGCAAAAAAAAGGGGAATTTTATTACCCCCGGGACCTAATAGTAGACAACAAGTCGCGTCTCTATGTGTTGGATTTTGTTGGCAAAAGCGCCAACCGCGTGCAAATATTCGACGCTGCCGGAGAGCTGCTAAGCGGTTTTACCATCGCCTCCAAAACCTGGGGTTTTGCCGTAGACTCAAAGGGGAATGTTTTTTTAGGGCAGCCGCACTCAGGCGCCCTGATTTCGGTTTTTAGTCCCGCGGGTAAAAGAATCGCCGGTATCGGGAATTTGATTCGCCCGTCCGAAATATATGGAAAAGAATACAAGAGTTCCGACAGGCTTTTCAAGAACCCCATGAACCGGGTGCATATAGCCGTAGACGAAAAGGACAACACCTGGGTAAGTTTTTTGTTTATGCCGCTGCTGATAAAATTCAACCCGGCGGGTGAATTGTTATTTAAGAAAGTAGTAGATACTCCCGCCCTAACTCCGCTGCGAAAAATCATATGGCAGGGAGGCAAAGAATCGCGGGATTATCTCTCCCGGAATATCGACGGTCACCAAATGACGGTTATCGTTAAAGACATGATTTACAAACCGGCTTTAAAGGAGCTTTACCTGCTGTTAGGCAGCGATGAAATCCTGGTTTTAGACGACGGGGGAAAACCGCGGCGCATTATCAAACCCCAGTTTGTGCAAGGCGTCCTGGAGAGTTTTTTCATAAACGAAGCGAATGAAATTTTAGTGAGATTTTTTTTCCACCCTGAATTTTATAAATTGACAATAATAAAATAAAAAAAATATCGGAGGTTAAACATGAAAAAAAAATTATTGGTAAGTATGTTGGCGCTGCTGGTTATTGTGTCTGTCGCAGCCGGATTTTTGTCGATTACGTTAGATGCAGCTACCTGCACGCCTTCCGGCGGCATCGGCACATGTGAAGGCGAATGCTGCAAGCTCGTCAAAGACGGCTGTTTTGCCGGCCCATGTTCCGTCATAATAAAATTATGAGCGGAAGATAATTTTGCGCAGCGAGGCCACAATGAAAAAGAAACTTATTATCGGCACAGTATTTATCATTTTGATATTTTCCCTGGTTTTCGGTCCCCAGTCGTTTCGTATAGAAGCGGCAAAATGTACCCCTAAAGATGGTTCCGGGGTCTGTGTAGGCGAATGCTGCATGACGCTCATGACCGGTGGGTGTATCGCCGGTCCCTGTGGAATGTTATATTGAATGTGTCGAAACGCCGACGCCGTCCGCGCCTAAAAAGGTGAACCGGACGGATGTCATGAAAAAAAGGAGAATAAGAGTATGAAAAAGAAACGAGTGATAATCCTGTGTTCGTTTGTGTTGGTTTTAACGTTATTAACCGGTTTTTTTGTTTTCAATTTAAGCGCCGCCACCTGTACTACCGGCGACGGCGATGTCTGTACGGGCGAGTGCTGCAAACTCACCAAAAAAGGGTGCCAGGCAGGTCCCTGCTCAGTAATCTTAAAATGAAGAAGGAGGACAGCATGAAAAAGAAATTGGCAGTCGCTGTGTGTGCGTTAATCGTGTTGTGCGTATTAACGATGGGATTTTTTTCGCTGCAAACCGAAGCAGCCACATGTACCAGCGGCAGTGGTGATATGTGTGAAGGCGAATGTTGTATCTCCAATCCTTTCTGGTGTAAGGCAGGCCCCTGTCACAAAATCCTGCTCTAACCGGCTCCCCGTTCCATAAAAATTAGCAGGGGAAACAGCAGAAAAAATGAGGTAATCAAAATGAAATTTTGTATAAACATAGTAATTTTGCTATTGATAATGTCGTTGGCTTCCGGCTGCGGCAAAAGAAACCGCGCCGCTTCGGAAGAGTCGAAAGACCTGGACTTCCGTTTTGAAAAGGTTCTTGAAACCTCGGACGACAGCGGTTCCTTTTATTTTAAGTACCCTGATAATTCCTATTATGGAGGTCTTATCCGGGCGGATGACCGGGGCGATATATATGTCCGGGATTCCGGCAGGATACTGAAATTCTCCGGCAGCGGAGAATTTATAAAAAACCTAATGCAGGAAGGCCAGGGGCCCGGGGAAATCACCAACCTGAAAACATTTTTGGTAACCGGTAATAAATTGATTATTTACAACTCTTCCCCCCCTAAAATCATATTGAAAAACATGGCAGGATCCTTAATAGAAGAGTTTCGTATCGGGAAAAAACCTTTAAACCGGTTTTTAGCTTTCCACAATGGCCGTTACTATTTTTCCGACAGCGATGCTCCCGAGATAAAAGGCGGTGAAGCGAAGATCATAGATATTTTTCATTACCTAATAGAGGTATCGCCAAAAGGAGAAGTAAAAAAAATAGAGAATTTTAGTTTCCCGATAAAAACTTTTGTTGTTTCCCAGAATGGAGCCTACGGAATGATCGATGTCGGGGAATTAATAGTCACGCCTACTAATAAAGGAAATTATTTTTTTGTTTCCCATACTCCCGAATATTCGCTCAAGTTGTGGGACGTAGATAAAAAGGCTGTAATCAAAACAATAAAAAAGCCATATGAACGTCGGAAACCGCCTCTGGAGATAGCCGAAAAGATAAACCGGCAGGCTTTCCAGCTAAACGACAAATTGTATCGCCCTCCGCCGCCGAAATACCTGAACGACATCCGGCAGTTACTTGTTTACCGGGACAAAATGTGGGTAGTCACCTCGACGGTGGATAAAGAAAAGGGAATACTCATAGATGTATATGACAGCAGTGGAGATTACAGCGGCAAATTTTATCTCAAGTTACCCGGCAGGTTAAAGCATTTAGATTATTATTTCCTTAACATATTTGTGTACGGTGATTATTTATATACCATTGAGCGGGACGCAGAGGATAATCCCTGGTTGGTCAAATACAGGATAATAGCAAAGAGTTGATATAGCTGTTTGTTCAGCAATCCTGTTTATCCTAAACCCGCCGCCAGGAGAATAAATTTTATTGAAATGCGTATAGATAGCGCTTCTCGATCAACAAAAACCCCGGTGGCACAGGGGGACGGCGTCCCCAGCTATTAAGCTGCTTTTCGCGGCAAAGTTGGTGATAACACTTTTCTCTCAATAAAAATTTTGTTCCCCACTGCGTGGGTGCGGTATACCGCCCTTTTCAAGAGTTTGGCCCCCGGCAGGGTCGCCGAAGGCAAGAATGATTCCCAATTGAAAAAGTCAGAAAGTCATGCACCGTGCACATCTTATCTCTTTATTCTTCGTCTTTCCCCATATTATTTAATTCGGATTCGATCAGGTCCTTTTTGGCGAACAGCAGCTCCCTGAAAGCCTGCATCACTGCAAATTGCACGAGCCGGGATTTAGCGAAATATTCTAAAAAATCGCGCACATCTTCCCCCCGTACGCCCATCTCATTGAAATTCCGAAACGAAAAAAAGACGGGGTCGATGAACATATCCCCTTCACCAAATAATACATAATATATATCTATATTATATTTCTTTACCATTTTTTCCAGGATTTCTAAACCGGGCCAGTTTTTACCGGTCTCTATATCCGACAAAGCCGGGGCGGATATAGCTAAAGTTTCAGCAAAATCTTTTTGCATTAAGTTTAAGGCTTTCCTGGCTTCTTTTATGCGGCTGCCCAATTCATTTTTTTTTATCATTTTTCTTTGATTTCCTTCTCTTTTCTTTTTTTGGATTTGTTCTCGATTTCCGTGATTTTCGCGTTTTCTCCTACCATGCTTGTCCACCAGGGCGTGTCTTCGTAAAAATATTCGTCCATTTTTACCGGTTTGGAATCCGGTCTAACTGTTGTGGTCAGGTAGATAACAATGCAGCCCCGGTCTTTTAATGCTTCCATGGCGGTTTTTAAAGCCACGGCGCATTCCACCGGCAGCCCGGTGGCTATATTGTCGATAAGGTACACCAGGTTTTTTCCCAATTGCAGCAGGCACAACAGTACGGAGAATCTTTGGCTGTTGTCCAGTTTCTCCAGCAGTTTGCCCTGGAATTCTTTTATACCGGGCATATCGAGCAGGGCGTTTTTTTCTGCGGCGGGTAATTTTAGTATCCCGGCATAGAGGGCGATAAAATCTTTTACTTTTATATCCCCCGGAAGCTGCCCCGGTCTACAGACATAGAGAAAGTTTTCCTTATTTTTTTCGCCGGTCAGATCGGCCTTGTTCAGCAGGACGCTGCCTTTGCAGCCTTTGCGTTTTAGTGTTTTGAACTTCCCGGAAAAGAGGTTAAAGAGCAGGTTTTTGAAGTGATCTTTTTTCACCAGCCAGACTTTAAAATCCCCTTTTGCCAACTTGACATCAACGGCGCCCAACTGCGAAAGTTCTTTATGTTTTATTCTAAATATAGAGTGCAGGAAGGCGAAGTAGGAAAGAATCGCCAGTATAACGACTATGCCCAAATTTATAAAAAAACCGGTTTTAAAGTTCCCCTGGGTTAGGCTTTGGCTTGTAAAAACATTTTCGTCGTTTTTTACGAAGTTGACCATGATTTTCGGGTCGTTATAGTATACCCTATCGAACCAGAATCGTAAAAACTTACGGTATAAATCTATAAGATAGTCGTACATAGCGATAAAAGCGCGGTTGCCGTAAGAACTTACTTCAAAGCAGGTGGTAAGATAAAAGGTCATGGGGGTAAGCGCGGCATATTTTTCCTGTTTTTCGATTATTTGCAGTAAGGAATTCCTCAAGTTTTTCTCTAAATTCATAATCTGGACCGAATCATTGTTCCAGTAACCTTCGATAACCCGTCTACCAACTTCAATTTTATTTAGATCAAATTTACCGGACTCCTCCACAGCTTTCTTTTCAAATTTACTCAAAACATTTATTTTCTGATTGTCCAAATTATAAGTCGAGGGGATGTCCCCGGGCTTTTCATCACTTAACGAATAGATGCCGGGAGTGATAAAAACCATGAATAGTATCCAGGCTGCCAGGATAGCCGTGCGGGTGGCCCATTTCGAGGGAGTAACAAATCCTAATAATGACGCCCAAAAAGAAGAAAAAAAGCAGCATCATTAGGGCTGCTGCGATGTTACTGATTAAGCCGGAGATATCCGCGGCAGTGAATTTAACGCTTTGGAGCAGCACATAGCCTACGTTTATGCCCAGGATAAAAAGATAACTGAAACAAAGAAAAATCACCCGCGATAGGATCTCGACAAGGTAAATTTTTATAGGGGGATATATACCGGCAAGGGACATAAAAAATTCCCTTTTTCGCATACCGCTGCTGCCAACGTACAAAGCCGCCAAACTACCTACCAACAGGATAATCAAAGAAAAATCGAGCTTGATCGGGTAGGGTCGTTTTACATACTGCGGCGTCTTGGCATTGGTGTGAATTTTTAGATCCGCAATCGAATCTACTTCAGCGGATAATACAGGTGTAAACGATGAATTTTGAAAGAAAATCGAGGTAGCGCTGGGGCGAAAGAACACCCGCACGCCTATATCTGAGTATTTGTCATAATCGGGTATTTTGCTGAAAATTAATGCATCTAATTTTTTGAAATCTCCGACTTCCGCTATTCTACATTTATATTCAAAAGTCGATTTGTGAACGCTGTATAGAGAGACAACTAAAATGAGCGTCAGCAGGATAAGATTTTTCCTCGATAATAACCGCTTAAGAGCACGTAACGTGAAAATTAAAAAATTGGGCATATAACTCCTCCATATTTGTTTTAAAGGACAGCAGAGAAAACCCTGGCTGTATAACTGCCAAATAAAGACAGGTTTGAAAATTTTTCATTCAGGCTCCACAAGGCGGATATCTGCGGCATCTCATTCAGAGATACCTTTTCGTGGATCGTTTTTAACATACCGTCAATCTCTTTTAAATTGCCGCGAACCTTTTTAAATAACCCTGTAATATCACCTTTTTTAAGGAAATCCTCAACCCGGGTAAAGATGACGCTATTCAAGGCGTTTTCTACCATAAATCCTTTGTAATCGAAAGCCTTAAGCTTATTTAAAACAGGTTCATTATAGGGGGTTATTTCCGCTGTGTTTATAAGGTTATTATAGGTTTCTATGGTCTTTTCGATATTGCCGGCGGCATCGGTAAGAACGTTTTTTAGTTCCGTGTAATCCACGCCCCGAAGGTCATATAATTCCACCATTGCCAATAATTTCTGCACACCGGCATCGGCATTCAGATAAAACCCTCCGGCCTCGATCAGGTATATTTCTATAGTATTACTGCTTTTTGCGCTTTCTGCGCCGCTGCCGGCATAACTGCTCCCGGCTCCATTGTGCCAAACGTAAGAATAGGAAAGATTTACATTTAATATAAAACTAATAAATACGATTGCCGCCGTTTTAAAAACTGATTTTTTGATTGTATATTTCATGATTATTCTCCTTTTATCGAGTTATTTTTTTAGATTAGAGAAAACCCTGGCTGTATAACTGCCAAATAAAGACAGGTTTGAAAATTTTTCATTTAAGCTCCACAAGGCGGATATCTGCGGCGTCTCGTTTATAGATACCTTTTCGTTGATCGTTTTCAACATATTGGAAATCTCTTTTAAATCGCCGCGAACCTTTTTAAATAACCCTCTAATATCACCTTTTTTAAGAAAATCTTCAACCCGGATAAAGATTACGCTATTCAAGTCGTTTTCTACCATAAACTCTTTGTAATCGAAATCCTTAAGCTTATTTAAAACAGGTTCATTATAGGGGGTTATTTCCGCTGTGTTTATAAGATTTTCATAGGTCTCTATCGCCTTTTCGATATTGCCGGCCGCGTCGGTAAGCACGTTTTTTAGTTCCGTGTAATCCACGCCCCGGGTATCCTGTAATTCCACCAATGCCAATAACTCTTGCACACTGGAATTGGCATTTAGATAAAACCCACCGGCTTCGATCAGGTACGTTTCTATAGTATTGCTGCTTATTGCTCTTTCTTCGCCGCTGTCACTATAACTGCTCCCGGCTCCATTGTGCCAGACTCTTCCATAGGAAAGATTTACATTTAATATAAAACTAATAAAGACGATTGCCGCCGTTTTAAAAACTGATTTTTTGATTGTATATTTCATGATTATTCTCCTTTTATCGAGTTACTTTTTTTTACCGGGAAAAATATCCGTGATGAATGCTGCCCGGATAAAAACAATCCGGCCTTACTTTCGGTTAATCGCGTTCGTTCTTTCATAAGGTTTTTCCCTAATAGCCCATTTTATAAACTTACTCCCCTTTTGTCAAGAGAACGTCGTTCGCTTCCGGCAATTTTAATTATGATTCATGGATTACCACAAATTTCGTAGAAAAAATAGACACTCGATGTACAACCCTGGTTGTATACTTTGCCGGAAAAACAAACATATAGTTTTTATAAATAGCCTATAACAAATGATTTTTATGCTTTACAGCGCTTAATCTATATCAAACTAAAAAAAAATCGGTTTTACATATTGATTGACTATTGAAAAAAATCTGTAAACTGGGGGCGGTGCGTGCAAACGTGCAAATTTCAAAGGCGCTTTTTCTAATCCTCAGTCTTCTTTTTTCTCATGTTTCTATATAAACTCCGCAGGAACGCAAATTTGCGTCCAGGTTTTCCCCGGAGACTAACCGGAACCGCCCCCCTTGAATAATATAATCGAAAGTTGACAATTAAGCCAACAAGAGATATAATATGTGTTAATTATATTTTGAGGTATGAAGAAAAATGATTTTAAAAATGATTTTGGTGCAATTAAAAAAAAAATTTGTGTGGAAAATAATTTTTTTCCTGTCTATGGGACTTTTACTCTTCAGCAGGCAAGAATTCAAACAGGTAGAGCAATGGCAGCATGACCGCCT
>JAGLSW010000047.1 GCA_023135565.1 Candidatus Aminicenantota bacterium
TGCCGGGGGCCAAACTTTTGATAATTTCGTTGTCTCCGGGTGAGGCGCGCATCATGAAGAACTACTATTATACCATTTCATTGCATCGTGGTAAACAATGTTTTCTTAAGGAGAAAAAAATGGGCAAAAAATTGATTGCTGTGCCTGCTGCTTTAGGAGTAGCGGCCGTATGGTTCGGGTCTCACGCCGGTGCGGGATTTGCCACCGGCAGACAGGAAGTGGAGTATTTTGTGCAGTTCGGCTGGCATGCCGTATGGATAGGTTTGTTTTCCATGTCGATCCTGGGTTTCGCTATTTACAACGGCCTGGAATTTGCCCGGCTGCATAAAACTTACGATTACCGCAGTTTTTTTAAAAAATTATACGCTCCTCCCCAAAAATTACAGTCGGTTCCATATTTAGGCTTAGTGCTGCCCACTTTGTGGGAACTGCTTTACCTGTATGCTGCGATCTTGGCGACAGGGGGCGTTATTGCCGGGGCATCGAAACTACTTAATGAAACCCTGGATATCCCTTATGTGATAGGGGTGATTTTGATAGGGGGGCTGCTTTTGGTGTTCACTATTTTCGGCGCCGGGCTGGTCAGGGGCGCTTCTGTTTTTATGGCTGCTTTTATCATTTTGGCATTGATAATCGTAACGGGGCTGGGTATAAAATTGGGGGCCGCCAACCTGGGCAAGGTGGTGGCTGAAAGAACCACCCGGGCGGGATTCCCAAAAATCCTCTACATGGCGCTGCTGTACGGCGCTTTTCAATCGGTGCTGCTTGCTCCTATCGTTTCGGTTTCGGAATCCCTGAAAAGCCGGAAGGATACTTTCCTGGCTGCTTTTTCGGGTTTTTTAGTGAACGGCGCCATGTTGGTATTGGTTTGCATTATGCTGCTCAGTTTTTTCCCGGTTGTGATTCATAAGGTTTTAGCGGTTCGCTATGTAACCGCCCAATTGGGGTACAACTGGTTAAATGTACTATATTCGTTGATTTTGTTTTTCGCTTTTATTTCAACTGGAGTGGGGCTTATTTTTGGAGTGGTTAAAAGATTTGAAACCACCTGGACGAAAGATTCGGGATTTTTTAAAGGTATGCGCAGGAAGAGGATCGCTATTTGTTTGACTTGTTTATTGGTTTCCGGCGGTATTTCTTTATTTGGCCTGACTGCTATCGTAGCCAAAGGATACGGTTCTTTGGGATTGTTTTCGATATTTCTTACTATTATTCCTCTGCTTTTTATCGCCCCGTTCAAAAACCGCAAAGCACGAAAAGAAAAAGCGTAAGAATTTGCCTCCGGGGGTGCGGCGCACCTACCCTCTTAGCCTTCGGCGACCAAAAACCTTTTTGAAAAAAGGTTTCTGGACTTCCAAAAA
>JAGLSW010000470.1 GCA_023135565.1 Candidatus Aminicenantota bacterium
GGCAGGGTCGCCGAAGGCAAAAAGTGATTTCATAGTAGAGTAGGCTCTTAAAATTTGACAAAATTGATTTTTTATTACATAATATTTTTGTAAAAAACAAAAGGTGCAAAAATGAAAGCCCGCGTATTAAAAGAAGATCGAACAGTTAAAGATGCTGTGCTCCAGGTAATCAGGGAAATTTTCGCACAGAGGCAAATAGACATCGAGAAGATTGTTTTTTTTGGCAGCAGGGTCAGGGGGGATTTTGATAAAGACAGCGATTGGGATTTTCTGGTGATTGCGAATAAGGAATTAGAAATAAAAGAGAAGCACCGTTTAATTATCAGGATAAAGAGAGAATTGGCTAAAATGGGAATACCCAATGATATTATTATCCAATCTAAGAGCAGGTTCGATTTGATGAAGAATTACCCGGGTCATATCTCATACGCAGCTAACCTGGAAAGTGTTGAGGTTTTTAAATATGCGAAAATTTAGCTCATATGGACCGGTAGATAAGGACGTGCATTTTTATGCCCCGCGAGAAGATTTAATCGACAGGACTCTAAACAGTTTAGTCGGCGAAAATTCACAAAAGGACGGTCATTACATCACCGTATGGGCGCCGCGGCAGACCGGTAAATCATGGCTCATGGGGGAAGTACTCAGGAAGATAAGAAAGACCGGCAAATATGAAGCCGGCGCTTTCTCCATAGAATCGGCAAAACAAGAAAAAAACGAAGAAGAATTGGTTACCTTATTTTGTCAAAAAATAGCCGCTGCCTTTGGAAAAAAGAATCTACCGCAGGTTAAAAAAATCAAAGAAATCCCCTCTTTATTTACGAAGCAGTACTTTCAAAAACCGGTCATATTAGTCATCGACGAATTCGACGCCCTGGAGGAAAATTTCATTAACCGCTTTACCTCTATATTCAGGGACATATATGTCAACAGGTCTTACGAAAAAGAGAGAAGAAAAAAGGATAGGGGAAATCTACTTCATGGTCTGGCGTTGGTGGGTGTACGCAGTGTCCTGGGTATCGGGAACCTTAAAGGTTCGCCTTTTAATGTGCAGCGCAGCCTTCATGTGTCCAACCTTACCTGCGAAGAAGTAAACGGCCTGTTCAAATGGTATGAAAAAGAGAGCGGCCAGCAGGTGGAACAGCAGGTGATCGACAAAGTCTTTGCTGAAACCCGCGGCCAACCGGGGCTAACCTGCTGGTTCGGTGAACTGTTGACCGAAACCTATAACAAAGAGAAAAATAAACCTATTACCCCGGCCAATTTCACAAAAGCCTATACCGCGGCCACCTCCCTTCTCCCTAACGCCAATGTGATTAATATCATCAGCAAAGCAAAACAGGAACCTTACCGGGAGACGGTACTGGAATTGTTCCGCACCGACAGGGCGATAGATTTCAAATTCGATAATCCGCATATAAATTTCCTTTATATGAATGGCGTTATCGAACCGGAAGAAGTGAGCGATACAGAGATTACCGTCAGGTTTGCCAATCCCTTTTTACACAAACGGTTGTTCAACTTTTTTTCCGATCAGTTATTCGACGTTATGGGCAAGCTGGTCGAACCTTTCGACAGCCTGGAAGATGCCGTCACGGAGGAAAGTTTAAATATCGGCAATATCCTGCGCCGCTATCAAACCTACTTAGAAAAAAACCGCCGCTGGTTATTTAAAGAAGCGCCGCGCCGGAAAGATATGCGTATTTTTGAAGCCGTATTTCATTTCAACCTTTACATGTATCTTTTTAAGTTTCTCGAAAACAAAGGGGCGGATGTGTACCCCGAATTCCCTACCGGCAATGGCGAAATAGACATCCTGGTAAAGTATAAAAACAACACTTACGGTCTCGAACTAAAATCTTATACCGATGTGGGCGGTTACAAGAGGGCCTTAGACCAAGCCGCCCGTTATGGGGAAAGATTGCGCTTAAAAGAGATCACGCTGGTTTTTTTTATCGAATCTATCGACGAAGAGAACAGGCGGAAATATGAAGCCGCTTATGTAGAAAAAAGCAGCGCTGTAAAAGTGCTACCTGTGTTTATTAGCACCGGGGAATAGCGCCTTTCGATAGGGAGCGTCCCGGTAATATTTAATCTTGCAGCGCGGGGAACCTATGAGGGACTTTGAGGAGGGGAGTGCGCTTCTCAATCATCAAAAGTTTGGCCCCCGGCAGGGAGATCCTTAGAGTTCTCGAATGCCGGTTTGCTGAGTGCTGAAGGCCGAAAGCTGAAAGCTGCTATCCAGTTTTTCCTAAAACCGGGAAGTTACGCCGAAATCGTTTGACTTTAAATTTTTTCTGTGTTATATTCCTTACTCTTACTCCTACTTACTTAACAAGTAGTGTGGTAATTTTGATCTTTTGAAATAAAAAAATCGGAGGAATTAAAGCCATGAGTATCAGCTTGATTGGGAAAACGATTAGCGAATCCGTGACGCTGAAAATGAATGAAATTGCGGCCATCCTGAGAGCAAAAGGCGACCCCCTCATTCACCTCGGCGGCGGCGAACCGAAAACTAAGGTGCCGATAGATGCCATCACCAGCGCGGCAGCCCACCTCAACTCCGGCGAGGTGCGCTACGCTCCTGCTGATGGAATCCCAGCCCTTAAAAAGTCTATTATTCGTTATACCGACGAATTCTATAAGCGTAGAGTGGAACCGGAAAACGTAATCGCTTCCGGGGGCGCTAAACAAGCCCTGATGGTGGCTTTACAGGCCATCCTCGATCCACAGGACGAAGTCATATTCCCGGCCCCCTATTGGGTCAGCTACCCGGAAATGGTAAAACTGTGCGGCGCTAAACCGGTGCCCGTACTGCCTGAAGACGGCACTTTTTATCCCCGGCTGCAAGATATCGAACAGGTCTGCAGTTCCTATACCAAAGCGGTGATAATCAACAGCCCCAACAACCCTTCCGGGGCCATGTACTCGGAAAAATTTATTGCCGAAATCGTCGAATTTTGCGAAAGAAAAGGCTACTACCTGATTATGGACGATATCTACCACCGCTTGATTTTCGACGGCAAAAAACCCATCAACTGCTGGGATTTTGTTAAAGATAAAACTGAAAATTCCAAAATGATCATTATCAACGGCGTATCGAAACAGTATGCCATGACCGGTTTCCGCATCGGTTGGGCCGTTGCCAACAAAAAGTTGATCGAAGTGATGCGGAATATCCAGGCCCACCAAACATCCGGCCCCTCGGTGGTACTGCAAAAAGCAGCCGTAGCCGCCATAAACGGCGTTCAAACCTGCGTCGAAAGCCTGCGCCTAACCTTAGAAAACAACTGCAAAATAATGATGGCGCAGTTGAACGCTTTCGACGGCGTTAAAGCTTACAAACCGGACGGCGCTTTTTACTGTTTTGCCGATTTTAGCGTATATAATAAAAATTCGGTAGAACTGGCTTTATTCCTGCTGGAAAAAGTCCAGGTGATTACCGTTCCCGGTTTACCCTTCGGGTTGGACGGCCACCTGCGCCTCTCTACCTGCGGCACGGTAAAAGACATAACAGGAGGTATCGAGCGGATCAAATGGGCGCTCGATCCCAATTCACCCAATGAGTTGTACATTGGCGAAAGAAAATTAGTGAGGGATTGGCTATGACAAAATATCTTAAATTCGACACACCGGCAATAAAACATGCCGGCGATCTGGCAAGCGATTATGGATTGGAAAACCACGGCCTGGTTCATTTAGATCGAGTCTTCTGGAACCTGCCCGAAGCGGCTCTCTATGAAGAAGCGGTTTTTCGCGGCGAAGGTAAGATGACGGCAGGCGGCCCCTTCCTGGTCCACACAGGAAAATGGACGGCCCGGGCAGCCAATGAAAAGTATATGGTGCGCGAACCTTCCACGGAAGATAAAATCGACTGGGGCGAATATAACCGGCCCATGACCCCGGAAAATTACAACGGCATATTAACCCGGCTGCAATCCTTTCTCCAGGGCGAAGAACTTTTTGTCCAGGATGTCTACGTGGGCGCAAACCCCAACTACCGTTTGCCCATACGAATCATTACCGACAGGGCCTGGCAGAGTCTCTTTGCCCGCAATATGTTCATCACCATCGACGACCAGGACGAGTTGAAACGCTTCGTCCCGGAATTCACTTTGATCGCCTCGCCCTCTTTCCGGGTGGACCCCAGGATAGACTGCACCCGCAGCGAAACAGCCATCGTGCTGAACTTCGGGCAGAGATTGGGTATCGTAGCCAACTCCCAGTACGGCGGTGAAATCAAAAAATCGATCTTTACGGTGATGAATTACCTGATGCCCCTGCAAGATGTAATGTCCATGCACTGCTCGGCGAACGTAGGCAAAGAAGGCGACGCCGCCCTCTTTTTCGGTCTCAGCGGCACCGGTAAAACCACCCTCTCCGCCGACCCCAAGCGTTTCCTCATCGGAGATGACGAACACGGCTGGAGCGATGAAGGCGTATTCAACTACGAAGGCGGCTGTTATGCCAAAGTGATCCGCCTTTCCGCCGAAAACGAACCGGAAATTTATGAATGTACGCACCGCTTCGGCTCTATTTTAGAGAACGTGGTTTTCGATCTCACCTCCAGGAAGATCGATCTCGATGACGACAAACTGACTGAAAATACCAGGATATCCTATCCTTTAGAGTTTATCCCCAATTCCGTGCCTGAAAAGATGGTCAAAAGTCACCCTAAGAATGTTATTTTTTTGACCTGCGATGCCTCCGGCGTACTGCCCCCCATAGCCCGTCTGGACGAGCATCACGCCATGTACCATTTTATCAGCGGTTATACTTCCAAAATCGCCGGCACTGAGATCGGTTTGGGCATCGAACCTGAGATTACTTTCAGCGCTTGTTTCGGCGCACCTTTCATGGTGCACCATCCCTTTTATTATGCCAAACTTTTAGCCGACAAAATGAAAAAGTATAATGCCCGCTGCTGGTTGGTGAATACCGGCTGGGTAGGCGGTAAATTCGGCGTCGGCAAACGTATCAGCATCCGTCATACCCGTAACATGCTCAATGCTGCTTTAGAAGGGAAATTAGACAAGGTAGAATACCGCAAAGACAAACTCTTCGGTTTTGAAGTTCCTGTAACCTGTCCCGATGTGCCGGAAGACGTCTTAGAACCGGCCAACGCCTGGGGCAATAAAAAAGAATACCGGCAAAAGTATGATGCCCTGGTATCCCGTTTTATCGAGAACTTCAAACTTTTTGCTAAGGATTGTCCCCCTGAAGTAGCGGCAGCCGGGCCTAAACGTTTAAAATCATAGCCTGCGCCCAAAATTTCTATCCCGGTATCAAAATCGCTTTAGGAGGCTATCGAGCGTACGGGGTTCGCGAATGCTGAAAGCTGAATACCCACCTGTGCTTTACATTTTTCGCTCCATTTGTTAGAATAATCGATGGAACAAGCAAAAAGCAGTGATAGACTTAAAAAAATCTCATTATTGTTAACACCTCTTTTTGCCTTATTATTTATTATTTTTTTCGACCTGGAACCGGGTCACCGGGAAATCACTTATACGGTAGCCGTTGCTTTTTTAATGGCGATCTGGTGGATTACCGAGGCCATCCCCCTGGCTATTACCGCCCTGATCCCTTTAATACTTTTTCCTGTTTTCGGGGTTTTGGACGGCAAAGCGGTTTCCACTCAATACATCAACCATATTATTTTCATATTCATCGGCGGTTTTATGGTTGCGCTGGCCATGGAAAAATGGAACCTGCATAAAAGGATAGCGTTGCGAATTTTGATGTTTTTCGGCGCCCAGCCGCGTTTTATTTTGCTGGGTTTTATGTTGGCCACCGCATTTTTGTCCATGTGGATATCGAATACAGCCACCACCATGATGATGGTGCCTATCGCCATTGCTATCACAGCGAAATTAGACGAACTATCCGGTAAAGACAAAATACGCAAATTTTCCATCGGTATTTTCTTAGGCATTGCTTACAGCGCAACTATCGGCGGTGTAGCCACCTTGATCGGCACACCGCCCAATCTCTCCTTTGTCAGGATATTTAATATTTTTTTTCCCCAGGCCCCGGAAATCTCTTTTGCTAAATGGTTTTTCTTTGCCTTCCCTATATCTATAGTTTTTCTTTTTATCGCCTGGGTAATACTAGCGCTGATTTTTTGCCCGCGCCGGGGCATCGTTCTAAACAAGCAGATATTTGCTGAGCAATACAAAGCTTTGGGCCGCATTTCTTTTGAAGAGAAGATCGTGTTAGTGGATTTTGTTTTATTAGTGCTGCTGTGGATGTTCCGCTCCAACATCGAAATCGGCGGTTTTAGAATCCCCGGCTGGTCTAACCTGCTGCCCAAATCGGGATTTATCAACGACGGCACCATCTCCGTTGCCATGGCTTTTTTGCTTTTTTTGATCCCGGCCCGGGCGCAGAGAGGCAGGCGGATTTTGGAATGGGAGACCGCCGTTAAGCTGCCCTGGAATATAGTGCTGCTCTTTGGCGGCGGTTTCGCCTTAGCCGCCGGATTCAAAGCCAGTGGGCTTTCCGCTTATCTTGGGGAACAACTAAAAGGATTGGGTTCCCTGCCGCCGGTATTGATTATTGCCTGTATTTGTTTATTCATTACTTTTTTAACCGAGTTGACTTCCAACACGGCCACGGCTGAGATACTACTGCCCATAATGGCCGCGTTGGCGGTGACTCTTAATGTGAATCCGCTGCTGTTGATGATACCCGGTACGCTTTCCTGTTCATTTGCTTATATGCTGCCTGTAGCCACGCCGCCCAATGCCATCGTATTCGGCACCGGTAGAATCCGCATCCCGGACATGGCCAGGGTTGGTTTTATATTAAACCTTATCGGAGTTATCCTGGTTACCACAGCCGTATTTTTAATCGGCAGGGGAGTATTCGGCATCGATCTTACCGCCGCGCCGGACTGGATGCATTAGAGAAAGCAAAACACAAATTACAAGCTGCAAAACCCAAATCTCAAACATAGGAACCAGCGATTTAATTCTCCCCCACGTAGTGAGGCTTCATGGTAAAGAGTTCGTCGAGTATGCTTTTGTCTCGTTGTTCTCTGTACTACTGATGGGGAAAAATTTTGTTTTTTTGCGAAGATTTTCTAATCGTGAAGAAATCGTTTCGTCATCGTTCATGGGTTGCGGGCACGCGCCCGCCTCTGTGGCTAAAACAGTCCTTCAGAGTTCGCGAATGCCCATTTGCTGGGGCTAAAGCTCTTTGACAAGACGAAAACCGAAATACTCAAGGCGGTAAGTGGGATGGTAGCCGCGGCGGTATGATGCCCGGCACTCGTCGGCGGGATTGTGCCAACTGCCGCCGCGCACCACCCGGCATACTTTTGATTTACTCCCTTCACACTCTTTAGAATTACCTTCTTCATACTGGTCCGAGCACCATTCCCAAACATTTCCCGCCATATCCAAACATTCATAAGTGCTTCGTCCACCGGGAAATATTCCCACCGGACTGGAACGCAGCAGCCATTCTAACTCAGATGAATTGCATAAATTTTTATCGAAATAATCCCCCCAGGGATACAGCCTGCCGCGTGTACCGCGGGCAGCCTTTTCCCATTCAAATTCCTTTGGTAAACGATATCTTTCCCCGGTTTTATCACTCAACCAATTGGCATATGCGCGGGCCTCATACCAGCTAACGCCCACTACCGGGAAATTTGCTCCTTTATATATCTCATCATCCCAGAACAACGGTTCATTTATATTTTCTTCCATTTTCCACTGCCAGCCTCCGGCCCAGAATTCTTTTCTCTTGTAACCCTCATCAGCGATAAATTCCCCGTATTCTTCATTGGTTACAGGATATTTACCAATCTGGAAATCTTTAAGATAATAAACTCTTTCAGGTTTTTCCCGATCATGATATTCGTTTGATCCCATGGTAAATTTACCTGCATCCACAAGCAGCATTCTCTCTTCCTTATCGAAACCGATGCGGGGGTCTCCAAGCTTGCCTAATATTTTCCCAGCTTCGAGGCGTTTCCTAATACCTTTACCGGATTCGATTATTGAAACAAGATGATTCCTGACCAGTTCCAAAACATATTCTCTCCTTTTATCAGCTTTGATACCCAGGAATATTTTTGCAGATTTAAGTATTTTGGAAGCCCTTTCTTCTTCATCTTGAGGTAACATTTTCAAAATTTTCTCAACTTCTTCATTTGGATCCCGGGAAGAAGGTAGCGGAGGGTCCTCAACAATAATAATTGAAGAAGGGTCAACGCCTTTTTTAACCAGCAGATCAGGAATATTCTCCTCAGGAATGTCTTTAAGCTGCAATTCATTTTTTCCTAACTCGAAGGCCGTTTTAATAGAACGACCGAAACCCACAGCACGATAAAATGAGGCGGCAAATGCGATTGCTGCTTTATCGCCTACAGCACTTTTCATGCCGATTGCACAATCTATAACTTCAGTAATACCCTCAGCTTGAATGCGCGAATAGCAAGCATTCAAAACCACAACCCTGACATTGTCTTTCAGTATTTTAAACAATCCTTTTATTGCATCAGGACTAACTGGTTTGGGATTCCCGTTTTCATCTTCAAGTATAATCTCTCCTGACTGGCTGCCGTGACCGCTGAAATGTACGATATGGGGTTTATGTTTCAGCAATTTCTGCTGTAGATCACCAGGACGGACGGCCCACTCAGATTTTATGTCCAGCAAATCTCTAAGCTCCGTAGTTTCAATCTGGTTTGTAATATCCCTGATTTCACCACCAAGCCTTAATTCAGAAGTATCTTTGGGATTAGCCGCCAGGAACAACACTATTTTTTTGTCCATCAACTTTACCTCCTAAATATACAAATTGATTTCACATATTTTTTATATCACAAATACCGGGATTTTTCAACCGGCCTTGATAGAAAATTTATAATTTTTAAAAAAAACTTGACAAATAAACTTATTTTGGTTTATACTTCCATATTGGATGGAAAAATTTGTGGTAGTGAGCGCTGTCAATTAAGTTAGAAGGTAAGCTATATGACTATTAAAAAACGTGTAATTATCAGCTATGCTTTCAATGACAATTTGCCCGTCCAGGAAGGGGAACATGGGTGGGTTGAGAATTTCCATAATTCTCTGGAAAAACGGTTGAAAGAATTATCAGGAAAGGAGACCGAGGTCAAGTGGGAAAAAAAATTGAAGGAAGATGATACCTTAAGTGCTGAAACAGTTAAATTGTTTCCCAAAACAGACTTGATGATAACGATATTGTCTCCAACCTATATAGAGTCGGAATGGTGTACCCGGGAGTTAAGTGAGTTTGATGAAGCAGCATCGGGTGGTACCGGAAAGAAAAGATGTAAAAATCCAAGAATATTTAAGCTTCATAAAAAAAATATTCAGGACAAACCGGAGCTTGTAGAAATTGCAAAAAATCCTGCTTATAAATTCTATAAAAACGACCCCGGTTTCGAGGGTGGAAAAGAAGCTACCCAGTCATCCGGCGGTCAGTTGGAACAAATCTATTGGGCCCGGCTCGATGATATTGCCCATGATATTTGTGATTTACTGGAAAAAATTAAAAAGAGAGATATGCCCTACTGGGAGGTGCGCTCAAAAATATATCTCGCTGAAACCGGTCCCGATTTAGCAAGCGAGAGAGAGAGAATCAGGCAAGAGTTAATCAGCCGTAAATGTGAAATCTTACCGGACCGCAAGCTGTCAACTGTCGAATCGAAATATAAAAAAGAAGTCGGGGATTCTTTAGAGTGCTGTGTAATGTCCATACATTTAGTAGGTGGAAAATACGGAACTGTGCCCGATGGCTTCCAGGAGTCGATCGAAGAACTGCAGTATAAACTGGCCCGCAAAAAGAGTGATGACAGTAAATTACCACGGCTAAGCTGGATTTCTCCTTACAAAGAAAAAAACATAAGCTTCGAACAAAAAGATTTTATCACGCTGGTTGAACAAGATCTGCACCCCCAGGCGGAATGGCATGGAGGAGACATCGCAGCTTTTACAGACAGCATCCTGGATAAGTTAGATAGCATTAAAAACGATTATTCCGGGACTGTATACCTGGCGGAAACCGTTTCTGACCTGGAACAACAAAGAGAGAGTCTTAAAAGGCGATTGAACGATCAGGGCTATAGAGTACTGCCGGAACAGCCGCTGCCCTTGAATTACCCGGAGTTACTCGAAAAAATCAACGAAGCGCTGGAGCATTGTAAAATTTCTATTCATTTATTGGGAGAGGATTACGGCATCGTACCTGAAAAAACAGGAAAATCTATCATTTTTATCCAAAATAAATTGGCAAAAGAAAAAAGCAGCCGGGGAAAATTGCACCGCTTTGTACGCACCCCACCAACCGGAGATAAAATGGAAGAACGGCAGCGCTCTTTTATCGATAGTCTTAAAGCAGAGTGCCCCGGTCTATCCTATAATGATATCTTTGAGGCAGCGACTGAAGATATGGAAACGACTATTTTAAAAAAAATCAAAGATATAATCGAAGAGCCGGGAGGAGAAAAGCCACCTCCACCCAAACGACCGCAAATTTATCTTATATGTGACAGTGAAGACAGAAAGGATGATAATTTTAGAAAGCTGAGAATCTTTTTGTACAAAAACGAATTTGACGTCAAAATTCCTACTTTCGGAGGAAAAGAAGAAGATAACATACGTCAAAACCGGGAAAATTTAGAATCCTGTGATGCAGTTGTGATATATTATGGCGCAGGCAGTGATTTCTGGTTTAACAGTAAATACAATGCTATCGAAAAAATCAAAGCAGGGGGCGGAACCCGGCGTCTTCTTCATAAGGCTGTTTTCCTGGCGCCGCCCGCTGCCATGCCAAAAGAAGATTTACGTTTGCACGACTGGCAGATTATTAACGGCCTGGGAGGCATGTCGCCCGAAATAGAAGAATATATAGACAGTTTTGTATTAATAGTAAATACTATGGCAGGGAAAAATCATGACGAATAATAAAACGACCGCAAACCCGTTCCCAGGCTTAAGACCCTTTGAAGAAGGGGAGGAGCAATTCTTTTTCGGCAGGGATAAAGCAGTGGTCGAATTATTGTCCCGGCTGCGCACATCCCGTTTTTTAACGTTAATAGGGCCTTCGGGAAGCGGCAAGTCATCTTTAATAAAGGTGGGACTCTTTCCTTCACTCCATGGCGGCCTTATGGTTGGAGCAGGCTCCAGGTGGAGAGTTGAACTTTTTCGTCCCTTTAGTCCCGAGGACCACCCCATCGCCAACCTTTCCACGGCCCTATCCAGGGCCGGGATATTCGGTAGGAGCGATTTTATCGAAACTGCTTTGAGAAGGAGCAGCAGGGGGCTCGTTGATGTAGTCAAGGCCCGTTTGCCGCATCAGGAAAACTTTTTGATAGTTGTTGACCAGTTCGAAGAACTGTTCCGTTTTAGCAAGGAGGAAAGAAAGCGCCGAGATGGGATACGGGAATCTGCTGCTTTTATTAATTTGCTCATAGAATGTTCTCATCAAAAAGAACTCCCTATTTATATTCTCCTGGCTATGCGTTCCGATTTTTTAGGCGAATGCACCGAATTCCGCGACCTACCTGAAGCTATCAATAAGAGCTTGTACCTGGTCCCCAGGATGAAACGCCGGGAACTGAAAGCTGCTGTAACAGGGCCTATTGCCGTCAACGGCGCCGGGATTTCAACCAGGCTGCTCTCCTTGCTGTTGAACGATGTGAGTGACAACCCCGATCAACTGCCCATCTTGCAGCACGCGCTCATGCGCACCTGGGACTATTGGGCCATGAACCGCGCTGACGGCGAATCTTTAGACCTGGAATATTATGAAGCCGTCGGCGGCATGGAGAGCGCTTTATCCCGGCACGCGGAAGAGGCTTTTGCCGATTTAAAAACCGGTAGGAAACAGGCCATTTGTGAAAAAATGTTTAAATTATTGACCCAGATGGGTGAGAAGGGCCAGGGAATAAGAAGACTCGCTAAAGTGGGCGAAATCAGTCGGGTTACCGGGGCCCGGGTAGAAGAAGTTATCGAGGTTATCGATAAATTCCGTCAGCCCGGTAGGACCTTTCTAATGCCCCCCATAAAAGAAAAACTTAAGGCGGATCATTATATCGACATTTCCCATGAGAGCTTGATGCGCATCTGGACCCGTTTGGTTAGGTGGGTACGAGAGGAGTCGAATGCGGCGGAAACATACCGGGATTTGTCAAACACAGCCGTTTTATACGAAAAAGGAAAAAAGAGCTTACTGATAGATCCTGAACTAATGCTGACCCAAAAGTGGTATGAACGGGACAAACCAAACACCGAATGGGCTGAGCGTTACGATCCAGATTTCGTGCGGGCTATCGATTTTTTAGAGGCAAGTAAAGAGCAGCAGGACAAAGAGATTGCGGAAAAAGAAAAAGAGCGCAGAGCAAAAATTAAAAGAGTAATTATTACAATAATTGTTATTGCCTTTATTTCCATCACATTTTCTATATATGCGGGATTAGGTTGGAATGAAGCAAAAGAACAAAAAAAAGAAGCCGAAGCCCAGAAGCAAAATGCTATCAGCGCAAAGAATTTAGCCCAGCAGAACGAAATGGAAGCGAATAGACAAAAGGAGATTGCCGATAAAGAAAAAAGCAGCGCCATAACCGCACGGGATGAAGAGAAAAAGGCCAAAAATTTAGCCGAAAAGAAAGAGCAGGAAGCAAGCCGGGCCAGGATGGTGGCAGAAAAAAACCGGGTCAGGGCGGAGCAGGAGGAACGTAAAGCAAAAGAAAGTGCGGTTAAGGAAAAAATTCAAGGTCTGACAGCCGATATGAATAAAGAAGAAGCCGGCTTTCTCCAGTATTTAGCAAAGGCCAAAGAATTGGCAGTACACTCTTCTGCTGAAGCCAAAGATATGGAATTAAAAGCGCTGTTGGCTTTAACCGCTTACCGGATAAATGAAAAAGCCTACGAAAAACTTAAAGTTTCAACGCAAGATACCTTCGACAAATTTAATGAAAAAAACCTGGATGAATTTGGTGAAAAAAAAGAGTTCGCCGGCGCATATAAAAAATTAAAAGCTGAACATAAAAGACTTCAGACCAAATCAAAAAAAGAATCTGTACCGGCGGAGATATTTGCCGCCCTTAGAGAAGCATATATTGCCAGTAGCGAATCAAAAGATATACTTTACGAAGATGCCGAATCCTGGGCATTAACAGTAACAGCCGGTAATAGGATCGTTTTCAGCAGCCGAGAAGGAAAGCAAAATGAAAAGATAGTAAACACTTCCTTGCAGCACAGCGATTCAAAATTACCGGCCATAACGGATATAAAAAAACACCCCCTACCCCAAAACATAACCATCAATGCAATCATCGAAACAAAAGAACGACTATTCTGCGGCACCTGGGAGGGCAGTACTTTTTTTTGGAAAAAAAAGAAGTGGAAACAAAATAATCAGATAAAACCGGAACTACTTTCTAAGCACAAAGCAAAGATTTCAGCAATGGCCTTTTCAGAGCAAAGAAATTACCTGCTCTACTCGGTTGACAATATTATTCATATCCACGATTTGAAGGATATGTCAAAAACTGAAATCATATTAGAAAAAGAAAATTCTAGACGCACACCGGAAGAAAAGGTATATATTCGCGCACTGGCTGTAATCGAAGACATTAATTCTAATCAATCCTTTTTAATTGCGGCGGGTGAACAGGGAAAATTTTTTTATTGGGACCTTTCGGAAGATAAAAAAAAAAAAAGGGAATTAAATGCCAAATTTGAGTCAAGCGGGTTTTATACCATGGCTTACAATCCCCACAGGAATTGGTTGGCCTCAGGAAATGAAAGCGGCGAAATTCATCTCTTTGCAAACTTCCATTGTGAAAACCTGAGGTCCAACACTAACATCCAACGTAAAAAATTTCATAAAGAACACAAAGGAATTGTCAAAGCGCTGGCTTTTAGTCCCGGCGGCAGATTCCTGGCCTCCGGCGGTTTAGACGGAACTATTTTTCTTTGGGATTTAAAGGGTAAGGATGATGAGTGGAGAGATAAATCTCCGGACATAATCCTCGACATTAACAATAATTTGAAAATCCTATCGCTTGATTTTATCAAATTAAATCTCCAGGGTGAAGACGAAACATACTTGATATTTAGTGATGAAATAAAATTACACATTTGTCCCACCAGACCTCAAGTTTTTTATAAGAAACTTTGCATAAGAAAATCCAGAGAATTAAGTCAAGATGAATGGAATCAATATGTGGGTGAATCTATAAAACAAAAAAATATTGCCATTTGTTCTTCGGAAAAGGAGAAATAGGACTGGCATGGAGAGAACGATGAAAACTAATCCTAAAAAAAAGAGCTGTCAAATCCTGCTCGTGTTTATAATGATCTTTGCATCACTTACCAATAACTATGGCAGTAAGACAAGTAACAATGACAAATGTAAAAAAATTAAAAAAATTGCACAAAAGATGAAGGAGGCTTATGACAACGGGAACTTAAAAGGAGTAATCAGGTTGTACAGGGAGGATTGCTTTGAAAAAAATACTAAGGAGACCAATATCAAACCGGGAAAAGAGGAAAAAGGATTTAAAACTTGTCCAAAAGAAATGCGAGCCAAGATATACCACTGGGTTGTTCATTCATATTACGCATTAGACAAAACAGGAAAGGCGGAACCTTATCTAAAAAAATTACAACTCCTCAGACGAAAAGGAAAAAAGGTCCAATACGACTACTGGCTTCCCATAAAAAATGAAATTGAAAAATACGCTGTGGTACCCAGGCTGCTTTTTGGATTTCATGTCGGTTTTAATTCTACCAAAGCACATCCACTCACCCGTTATCCCATTATAAAGCCCGCCTATGCAATGGAGACGGATGTTTACGGCAAAGAATATACCGCAGCCGATTCCCTGGGCACCAAGATAGGTTTTATGGGAGAATATGCCCTGACAAAAAAACTATCGGTAGTCCTACAACCTTCTGGCATATTGATGAAGTATCGATATAAAAACAGCTTGAAGTTTGACAGACCGGGAGAAAGTGAGCCAATTACGGTGGAATTCATACACCAGCAGACGTTATACTATTGGGAATTACCTATTCTTCTAAAATATCGAAAATATCAATATTCAAAATTGGAATTACAACCCTTTCTACAAGCCGGAGTATATTTCCGTATCCCAGACCCCTTCAATAAATCGAAGAATGAAGTGAAATTATACGAGAACGAAGAATTCAAAGACGAAACTGGAACCGATATAAATGAATTATTTAATAAATTTAACGGAGGTTACTGTGTAGGAGCCGGTATTCACTGGGTGACAGGTTTCAGAGATCTGCGCGTGGAAATTGAAATCATTTATAAACATGGGTTCAATAATATTGTAAATGGAAACCATCGTTATGATTATAAATATAATAAACTCATTTTTGGATATTATGATGTTTTTGATGACATGAAATTAAGTAACTGGGATTTTTCCATTAAACTTTTAGTACCCGTGTATTTCAAGCTTTTCAGGAGGAAAAAATAGCATGATTACCAGTAAAAAAAAAAATAGATCACAGCGCTCAAAACCAGGAATGATTCCTGACTGTGCGTACCCGCAGGCAGACAAAAAATGTTGGGATAGTGGGGTATTGCGGATTTTTATCTTACCCCTTTTTGTTGTTTTCTTTTTATTTCTTGTTTCCTGCAAGCCCCGAACCCAGGGAAACGACCCTACTGGAAGCTTTAGTAATATTTACGATAAACGGGATACAAGCAATTATACTGCCCTGGATGTCAAACAAACTACGGATGGCGGGTATATAATATTGGCAATGACTGATAGTTGTCCCTATTTGTTGAGAGTCGATAAGTATGGTGATTTTGTGTGGGATACCGATACCGAAGCCCTTGGCGATTATTTTGAACCTGCCCCAGTTGTCCTTGTATCAGGTACAGAATATTTTTTTTTCTGTAATGTGATTAGAAAAGAGACTAAATACAGGCACCTCGCCCTACTAAAATTTAGCGAACCGGATAATAGCTTCATCGAGGTTGATTTATCCAGTTTTTTTCTCGATATCGCTAATATTGTTCCTATGGATGCAAAGATAATGTCCAATAAAGATATTATATTACTGGCTTTGAATTCACTACATTACAGGGTTTTGCTGCATAGGATAAAACCCGACGGCAAAAAAGCCTGGCGAAGAGATTACAATTTTTGTATTTCCTGCTCGGCAAAGTATCCATTCCTTGACCGGCGGTTCCATTTTATAGAGTCGATAGAAAAATCTGAAGAGAACTACTATAACGTCCACAGCTTTTTATATGAGGACATAGCTCAGTATCCGGCCTGTTTTGAAATAACAACTCTAAACCCGGCAACTGGAGAACTTGTTGAAACAAATACTCTCAATAAACCTTTTATTGCCACGGTCTGGCACAGCAGCGATAGATTCTCGGCGGCATACATAAATAATGATATTGTTTCCTTTTTCATAAATTCTGAAAAAAAAGTAGATTGGGAAACACAGCAATTTCAAATCGATTCAAATGAAGGACTTGAGCAGATTGAACTGCTTGAAGATAAGCCGGTTTTTATTAAGACCGCTGTTGTGAATGGTCAAACAATCGTTTTTTTTGCAGGCAGCAGCAAAAGCGACCAAATAGTACTGTATACTTACTCCGTATCCAGCGGTATATGCCTGGATAAAAAATATTTCGGCGGCACTCGTTTTTATGAAGCTGCCGGGTTAATAAAAACAGCCGATGGCGGTATAGAGATCCTGGGCACCACCTATTTGGCAAGCCTTTTTGACCGAATATGTTTGTTTAAGCTCTCTAAGGAAGAGTTAGAAAACATGGTGGGACAATAAGCCAACGCCCCGGAAATTTCCGGGGGGTCGCCGGACCCCCTCTGTGGTAAAAACAGCCCCTCAGAATCCGCGAATGCCCCTTTGCTGGCGCTGAAAGCTGAGGCCGGCGCTGGCCCCGCTAATAAACTAAGGCGCTGTAATAAGCCACTACCCGGTCATAATCACCACTGGCTTCACCGGAATTGGTATAACACACACTCTCTACTTTCTTTGCTCCCGCCTCGAGAGCGGCAGCCAACATCATCACCGTGGGCGCCATGCCGCACATAGAAATACGCTCCTCTGTCACAACATTAAACAAACCTTTGGGGTCTAAATCTAAAATGCGATCGATGGCTTTCTGATCCTGTTTTTTGGCGGTTTCGGCATCTAAAAAATGGGTCATGTCCGTCGAAGCAACCACCAACAAGTCACGGTTATCTTGCAATATGGCCCCGATCTCTTTACCGGCTAAAGTCAGGTCCCTGAGATCATGGGAAGACACGGTGATAGGCAAAATTTTGGCTTCCGGCGCTAAGTACTGGATAAAAGGCACCTGGACTTCCAAAGAGTGCTCCTCTTCCCCGGCAGCCGAGTCTATGCCAAAAACCCGCGAACCTTCTACTATTTTCGTTCTTAGTTCCGCATCCAAAGGTATATCCCCTAAAGGCGTGTGCCAATAATCACTGCCGTCAACCGCAAAATCATGTCCGAAGCTGCGGTGGTTGACTCCCAGGATAATCACAGTGCCGGGTATTTCAACCATGCCGAATCCTTTTCCGGCGCAGCTCCCGGAATAAACATAACCAGCATGAGGCGAGACCAACCCCAGCACTTTCTTCTTTTCCGCGGATATTTCTACGTATTCAGCCAGCTCTTGTTCCAGGGCGGCTTTTGAACCGGGATAAAATGTCCCGGCCACTGCAGGTTTTCTAATATTCATAACTCAACTCCTGCATACTAATATAAACCTATATTTACTTTCTGTCAACTATATATCGAGAGAAATCAGAGGAACTCAAGAGGTCTCAGGAGGAGATCGGGAGAACTCAGGTTGAGGAGGATATCAAGAGGTCTCAGGGGAGATCGGGAGAAATCAGGTTGAGGAGGATATCAAGAGGTGATCGAGAGAACTCTCAGAGAAGAACTTTAGCCCCTCAAAGTTTACGAGTTACTCAGCCTCCTAAATTTTTCGAGCCGCTTCTTCCTTAACCTGAGCCCCTCTTGAGCTCATCCTGAACCCCCTTTCTTGAACTCATCCTGAGTAATAGAAGCCCCTCCTGAGCTCTCTTGAACTCATCCTGAGACCTCTTGAGTTCTATGCTGTATTTGTTCTTCATCTTGCCAGTGGTATAATCGATCTCGGAACCGAGCACGGAATGAGGTATGAGGTAAACGATTATCATGACTACTACGGCCATTAATACCCACCAACGGCTTTTTTTCTTCAAAAAGAAAGCCAGCAGCCAGGCTGCAAATGCAATCAGGGTCTTATTATCGGTTAAGTCGAAACCGAAAGGAAAGCCGGTCCACAGGTCGCCGAAAGCATAATCCTGCACGATAGGGCCCAATATCATTCCGCCGACAAAAACAACCAGCAGGGTAATAAGCACCAACCTATCATAATTTCTCTCTTTTCTTAAGGCTTCCATGCCTGTTCGCAGGGCAAAGATAAAACTGAAAAACATCAAAATAATATGAATGATCAACCAGAAAGCAGGCACAGCTCCTTTAAACCGGGCCACAACACTCTTGCCTTTATTGATCAAAAAGCTCTCGTTATCCACCACTACCCGCACCGTATATTCGATTTTGGCGGCCATCCGCGTTTTGCCGGGGATTTCTCCTTCCAGGAAATCACCTTCTCTTTTCATTTCTATTTCGTCTTCTTTCTTTTTCCAATGGTCATTGGGATCTTTGTAGTTTTTATAATTTATAAAAGCCGTCACTGCCTGATCCACTGCTTTAATCTTGACCGGCAGTGTTTTTTCTATAGTTTGGCTTCTTAATAGTTTGTAACTTACCTGGTTTTCTTGAAAAACCTCAGCGCCTCGCAGCGGATGAGTGGGGCCGGTCAAACGCTGGTAAACAAAAAACACTAAAGTTAGCACAACGGCTAATACCCATAACAATATCGAAAATGTTTTCTTCTTCATTATTTTCCTCCTGGGGCGGCGCCCCGATGTATCGAGTCTCTTTTATATCACAAAAAGTGAGATTTTGCAATCTCAAAAATGAAGGAAACCGCCGCAAATATTGATAATACTAAACCATTTATGGTATAATAGGCTTTTCACGGGCGCAGCAAAAAGAATAGCGACTGGCGGACAAACTTGTGATATGAAAATTAAAGAATATTTCAGAAAATACAAAGCTATCTATTCTATTACCGGTCTCTGCCTGACTGCCGTTATCGGCACGGTGCTGATATTTAATTTCTCCAACCGAAAAAACATCGATTTTATTACTCAATATACGGTCGGCAAAGCCAGGAACGAGTTCAAAACACTGGAAGAAAACTACCGCAATCTCCTCTCCGCTACCATCGAAGCCCTGATCTCCAATAAAGAGATCAGCGCCCTTTTTGAAGGCCGGGAGCGGGGCAAACTATACATGAAAACTTATGCCCTGTTTCAACATCTAAAGAGTGAGAACGGTATTACCCACTGGTACTTCATCAACCCGGAACCGGATAAAACTTGTTTTTTGCGGGTGCACGCCCATCAAAAACACAGCGACGTGATTACCAGGGTGACTCTCGATGAATGCATAAAAGACAAAAAAAAAGGCGGCTTCGGCAAAGAATTGGGCAAAACGGCTTATGCCTTAAGGTTGGTGCAGCCGCACTATTTTAATGACCGCTTGATCGGTTATATGGAATTGGGCGTGGAGTTAGAAGACTTTTTCAAACAAATGAAGGGCCGCACCGGGAATGAATACGGCCTGCTGGTACTGAAAGAGTTTTTAGACAAAGATAAATGGCAATCGGTGATGGCGATGAAAAAGAAGCGCAACAACTGGGACGATATGGATAAAATGCTCTTGTTAAGCAACACATCTCGAGATAATAGTTTGAGCGAATTCAACTGCGATATAAAAAAGATCCCTGATGAAGGGATGGTGCTTCAAAAAATAAAACAGGACAATAAAGTCTTTGTCAGGGGTATTTTTCCTTTCTACGACGCAGCCCAAAGAAAAGTGGGCGGGGTGTTTATTTTGAAAGACATTACGCCTATTTTTGCCGGTATGCAGGCGCAGAAAAGGCAGGTAACCGCCGCTATTATCTTTTTTTCCACCCTGCTCACCCTGGCGATGATATTCTTTCATACCCGGGCGGAAAAAGAACTGCGCAAGTACCGTTTCCATTTAGAGGATATGATCCGCGAGAGGACAGCGGAATTAGAAAAAATCAATCGCGACCTGAACCGCGAGATCGGGGAACATAAAGCGTCTCAAGAGGCGCTGAAGCATGAATGGAACGCCCGCATCGAGGCTGAGAAGAAACAGGGAGCAGCGGTAAAATTGGTGGAACATTCGGCCCGCCTGGCTTCTATCGGCGTCATGGCGGCAGGTATCACCCACGAGATCAACCAGCCCCTCAATGCCATCAAGGTAACGGCAGACAGCATTCGATATTGGCACAAACGCCACCCCGGGGCGCTGCCCGATATGTTTACCGAGCAGTTGTCCAACATTTCCAAAAGCGTAGACCGCATCGTAGAGATCGTGCAGCATATGCGCACTTTCTGGGTAATCCCCGACAATGCCGAAGTCTCCGCAGTAGACCTGGACCAGGCGGTAAAGCGGTCTCTCTCTTTGTTAGACCGGCAGTTGATCAACCACGGTATCGCTTATGAGTTCACGCCGCAGCAAGAGCGGCTTTTCATAAAAAGCAACCCGGTGCACTTAGAGCAAATAGTAGCCAACCTGACAGCCAATGCCATGCATTCGGTAGACGAAGCCGGGCGGACAGCAAAAAAAATAAAAATCAGCACAAAAAAAGATAACGGTTTTGCCGTGCTGACAGTAGAGGATAACGGCGCCGGGCTGCCGGTCGACAGGATCGAAGACCTTTTCGATCCTTTCTTTTCCACCCGCAAAGCCGGAGAAGGAATGGGCCTCGGTCTGGCCATAGTAAAAAATTATATAGATCGCTGTAAAGGGCAAATAAATGCCGCGAACAACCGCGGCGGGGGCGCTACTTTTACCGTGTGGTTCCCCCTTTGCGACCGGGAGGCGGTGGAGAGCAGCGGCCCATGAGAATATTATTAATCGACGACGAAGACATAAGCCGCGGGGCAATTTTTAATTTTTTAAATAACCAATTGGGCCACGAAGTTACGGAGTGCGGCAGCGCCGCTGAAGCTCTAAAAATCTATAAAACGGCACCCTTTCCCCTGATTATTTCCGACATTCGCATGCCCGGTATGAGCGGCATCGACCTGTTGGAGCACATCAAAAAATTACCGGAAGGGAAATTTACCGATTTCGTATTGGTGACCGGGTACGGCAGCATGGAGTCCGCGGTTCAGGCTTTAAGAAGCGGGGCTTACGATTACCTGTTAAAACCCATCAATATCGAAGAATTGGCCAACCTAATAGAAAAAATAGAAGAGCACATCACTTTACTGCGGGAAAACATGGAATATAAATTCCATTTCGATAAGAAAGTAGATGAAGCAGCCGGTACTTGCAAAGAGCAATTTAAAGAACTGCAAAAGGCTTTTAGTAAAATCGTCGGCACAGGCGGGATAGGGTTTTTCTCACAAAAGATGGAGGATATCAAAGAACTGGCTTTGAAACTCCATGCCGACCGCGCCGTGCCGGTATTGATAGAAGGCGAAACCGGCACGGGCAAAGATGTGATCGCCCGGCTGATCCACTACGGCCAGGGGGATGTAATGGCGCCTTTTATTTCCATCAACTGCACAGCTATCCCCCCTACCCTGTTTGAAACGGAACTTTTCGGCTACGAGGAGGGCGCTTTCACCGACGCCAGGAAAAAAGGGGCCACCGGGAAATTCGAATTGGCCCAGGGCGGCACTATTCTTTTAGACGAGATCGGCGACCTGCCTTTGGAGATACAGCCCAAATTGCTGCGTATCCTCGAGGAACGGGCCTTTTACCGGGTGGGCGGCGTTAAGAAGATAAAGTTGGACATCCGCATTATTTGCGCCACCAACCAGGACTTAGAAGAAAAAATCAAAGCCGGGAAATTTCGTCAAGACCTTTTTTACCGTTTAAATGTGGGCCGTGTTTATGCGCCGCCACTGCGCCGGCGTAAAGAGGAGATTGCCCCTTTAGCGCAGATGTTTTTGCAGCGGCTCGCGGTTGAGAAGAAAAAGGGATTCCGTTCTTTCCAGGAAGAGAGCAGCGCTATTTTAGAAAGTTATGATTGGCCGGGAAATATCCGCCAACTGCAAAACACCATCGAGCGTGTGGTACTGCTTTATGACGACACCTACGTGCGGGCGGAACATCTCGATTTCCTGAGCGGGGAAGCCGCATCCGGCACAGTTGGCGCAGGCAGCCCGGAGAATCAAGCGGCGCCGTCTTTTTCGCTGCACCCGGGACAGATCGAACTACCGCCGCTGCGTTTGAATTTAAAAGAGTTGGAAGAGGAGATCGTACGAAAGGTATTAGAGAAATTTGCCGGTAATAAGACCCGTGCCGCTGCTTATTTAGGTTTGACCCGCAGCGCCCTGCGCAGCAAGATCAAAGGGTAGCAGCGTTCAACAGAAGAAAATTGCCAAAGTCCCTGCCGCGAAGCGGCTTATAGGTTGGGGCTGAAAGGCAGCACCCCTCATAGACACCCCGCCCCGGGGCCTACAAACGACCGGCAATAATAGCAGTATAGACAATAATAGAACATACCGCTATAGCGCTCAGATAAATTGA
>JAGLSW010000471.1 GCA_023135565.1 Candidatus Aminicenantota bacterium
CACACGCTGCCCCTGCCGCGAAGCAATAAATGCGAATCGCTTTTGTGAACAATAAATCGGGCATTCCCGGCTTCCCGGTTGTATGGGGCAAAGACAGGATGCGGCCTCACAATTCTACTAAAAAACAGGAAAGGTGCAGCGTCAGTAGTTTCTTTTTTATTTTTCTAAATTTGGTTGCCTGAAATTCATTTTTATTACATAATATAAGCGGACCGTGAGTTGAAGCGTTAAGCGGGCCGGCAAATAATAAATGGTTATGAATGTTTGAGCTTAAAAATTTTTAACATTAAGGCTTAAAAAAAGGAGGTTTTAAGATGAAAGAAAGCAAAGTCAAACAAATTTTCCGGCAATTATTAATTGCCGTTGTCTTCTTTTCGCTAATTTGTCCGGGAAACCTATGGGCAAAGAAGGAAAAAGTTGGGGCAACTATAGTCGTCACAAAGGTAGATGGCCAGGAAGTAAAAGGTGAATTACTCAAAGTTAAAAATGACTCATTATTATTATTGGTACCTGAATCTCTCGCTAAAGTTACAATCGGGATCGACGAGATCGACACGATTTTCATTAAATCGAAATCAAAAAAGGGGAATGGAGGGTTGTTAGGTTTAGTAGCCGGAGGTGCAGTGGGCTTTCTTCTTGTTAATAGTGCGCTGCAGGGCGTCAATGATGGTAGTGAGGGTATATTTCCCGTCGTTGCCGGAGTGGGTTGCGCAGCCGTGGGATTTATTATTGGATCAGGCCTTTCCAGGGCTGCCTCAAAATCCAAAACCTATCGAATCAAAGGTAAATTTCCAATTCAAATAAAATCTATTTTGAAGAAACTGAATAAGAAGGCCCGGTTTTGGGGCAGGATTAAGTAATAGAAGCAATAGGCTTTGAAATCGAGTGGGCACTGTTAGCTTCCCGGTCGTATGGGGCAAAGAAGCGCTTCTCAATTAGCAAAAGTTTGGCCTCGGCAGCCCCACATGCGTGGTGGAGCGTGTAGGGATCGATATTAGGTTTACCAAAATTCGATCGTATCCCGGGATACCGGGTTGGGGTTTACCGGATGCCCGCGCCGCGGGTCCGCCGGAGGCAAATCCTCGGAATCAGGCCGGGGATCACAAAATGGAAAGAACCTGTTTGACAAGAAACAGGACGCCGCCAAGAGTAAATGAAACCAGGATCATAAAAAACAAAAGGCCGATCATCGGGTGATCGCTGAGCAAATTAATCAATGCCTGGAATGTCCGTTTTGAGAAGGTAAAGGGACACTGCACCGGTGTATGACCCGAGGCGATGCGCTGCAGCAAAACCTGCATCTCTTTAACCGATTGAAAACGGGCGGCGGGGACTTTTTGCAACCCTTTCACCAGGATATGGGATA
Source organism: Candidatus Aminicenantota bacterium (assembly GCA_023135565.1). Lineage (GTDB taxonomy): Bacteria > Acidobacteriota > Aminicenantia > UBA2199 > UBA2199 > JAGLQA01. Next base: position 1,367 of record JAGLSW010000471.1, read on the forward strand.
AATCCGCCGGTACTGCCGGTTGGTGCTTATCGGCCAGCAGCATAGCCTGTTTCGGTTTATCATTCAATACGCCCTGCAGCAATTTCTTTAATTTATTTACCGGTTTTAAATAGGATTTCAGGGTCAGGAATTCGTAGAACAGGGCACTCAGGCTGTAAATGTCCGTTCGTTCGTCGTTTTTCGCGCCTGTCACCTGCTCCGGCGCCATGTAAGCCGGTGTACCGATTGCCGTGCCTACCTCGGTTTTGTACATCCGTTCTTTATCAGGTAGTTTTTGTTCCGCTTCCCGGACGCCGGCCTCGAACTGTTTTAATGTTTCACTCTGCTCTAACCCGGGAGATTTTCCCCTGATACGCAGGGCAATGCCCCAATCCATGACCATAACCTCCCCATGCGGACCGATCATGATATTCGCCGGTTTTAAATCCCGGTGAATAATGCCGTTGTAGTGGGCAAATTCCATTGCCTTGAGAATTTCGTTAAAAATTTCAGTGCGGTACTGGTAGGTATACTTTTTATGATATTCGGGATCGCCGGCACTGAGTTTTTCGATAACCGACTGCAGCGTCTCGCCGGAAACGTATTTCATCACAAAGTAGTACCGGCCGTTTTCGTCCCGCCCCACATCGTGGATGGGAACTATATTGGGATGTTCTAAGTGGCCCACGGTACGGATTTCATCCACGAAGCGCATCAGCATCTCTGTATTTTGAAGACCCTTTTTTAATCGTTTAATAGCCACCAGCCGGTAAATATCTTTATCTAAGGCCAGTTCCACTTCACCGCCGCCGCCTTCACCAAGCGGTTTTTGCGTTTCATAACGTCTCTGCGTATCGACCACCAGCCGGATGTCCTGGCCGCGGCCTTCCACCCGGGGCAGGATGGTGGTATTGGTAAACCTTTTCGGCAGTGGGATATCGGTTCCCGCCGGCATTTCTTTCCCCCGGGTCAGGGTTTCCGGATGGCTGTCCGGTGGAGCAATGCGGGTAAATTGCTTTTTATTATCTAACTCCATCGTTTGATATGCTTTATTTTTAGTTTCATCGACCATGATTAAACCTCCTTCATCCTGGATATCCAGGAAAAGCAAAAAAAATTAAATGGAAACGAACAAAGTTAACCATTTAGGTATAGTATAGTATCGGATTTTTAAAATGTCAACAAAAAAATTTATAATAATGGCGAAAAAGGGAAAAAGAGAGGGGGGCGGTGGATGAGAATGTGCAAATTTTGCGGCAAAGCAGGCTTAACTATGGAATTCATCTACCCAGTTGGCAAGTTGATCTTTTGGTAAAAACTTTGCGAAGTGTTTTTGATTGCGTGTAACCACAATGTGATTGCCGGATATAGCTACAGCAGCTATCATCATATCGGCATAACATTTGTGAGTTGTATGTTTACGCCGCAAATTCTCCATGACCTCGACACACTCTTCGTCAAACACGACCACATTGAACCGGGACAAAAGCTGATGTGTCTCCATGAGAAGCCGGTGAGCGAATGGCGCTTTTGAAGGTACTGCTTTGAGAGCGAAATCGCAGCGACCGCGTAATACTTCGGCTGCGACAACCGATGGTAAAGCAATTTCTGACCAGGGGGTTAAGCTTAGATATTGTTGAAGAGTCGGGTTTCCTTCCCCAAAACACCGCAGTATGTTAGAATCCCATAGAAACATATGTTATCGTTGTACCCTTACATACGATTCCGCTGCTCTTCGATTTCATCGAACAATTTCCCCCATGTGGAATCTGTTTTGAACGCTCCGAACCACTCCCATGGAGTATCAAATTGGAAGCTTCCCGATCTCGGTTCCGCGGGCACATCGAGTTGCACGATTTCGCTGCGGTCGATGATTGTATTGATGTTTTCCCGGGCTATATTAAGGGCTTCATCCCTGGTTCCGGCATCGACGGTGCAATCCGGCAAGCCTGGAACTGAAAGATGGATATTGCCATCTGTTTTTTCTGTTAGTATTACCGTATATTTCATGTTCAGCCTTTTTGATTGTTTACATTAATATTATATTCAGATTTCGTCTCCCTGTCAATAAAAATCTTTGTTTTAGGTAGCGAGAAAAAAGAACTTGCCGTTTCCGGTATCTCCACGTGAGCAATCGCCACAATTTCACTAAATGACGGGGAGTGGCATTCTTGCCGGTCCCTGTATATTTCCCCCTTTCGGTCCGGGACTTTTTGGGTTTCGTGCTTGACAAACCAGGAAAAATATTGCATATATAAGTTGTATAGGAGAAAAAAATGGATTTTGTACGAGAAATACTTGAACCTGACCGCCTAAACGGGATAATAAATATCCCTGAAAAGCTGCGGCAGGCTCCCGTAGAGGTGATTATTTTACCGGCCCCGGGCACAAACGCCGGTACTGAAAACCGGGGTGTCCGGCAGCGGGAGAAGTATAAGAAATTGTATGAAAATCCCATCAAGGTGAAAAAGATAAAAACATTTAGCCGGGAAGAACTTCATGAGAGATAAAGTTTTGAAGGCCGGTTGAAGATCATAAATCCTTTTATATGATAAATCCCGGTATAAACGCGGGAGCAAGCCCACGGCGTCGAACGGCATTCCCCCAGCGGCTCCAAAATAAAGGAGAGCGTCTACGAAAAGAGGAAGCTGAAGAATTTGTACTCTCCATTGGAGGTGATAAGATATGAAGAAGAAGTTTGACTGCGTAGAGATGAAACATAAAAACGCACAAAAAATAGTAAAAAAAACCGGCGGTTTTTCAAAGGAAGAAGAGTTGGATTTCTGGAAGAAAAGCACAAACAAATTGATAAATACAAAAAGCGTCTTAAAAAAGAAACACCACCGGGACATGGAAGTGGTTAGGCCGGAACCGGCAGCGCCGTCATCATCCGGTTAACTCTTTTCGTTTGCTGTGAAGATAATCCGGAAAAAATTGACAAAAGAATTTTAATCCGGTAGAATATATTTTAAGTGATTCAATGGCCTTTGGATGAAACAGTATCGGGAATAACTTTTTGATGAAAAGCAAGGGAAAAATAAAAAAAATACGTGTCAACCTTTTATCCCGCAATCAGCCAAAATTAAAAACCAAGATAAGCGAGGAGCAAATAAAATTAATTAGTGTCAATCTTTTATTTCCCGATCCCAAAGAATTAAAAATTAAAAGATTTGAACTCAAAGAAAAGAAATACATGGAGTCAATGTTTCCCCAAAAAACTTTATCGGAAAAACTAAAAGACAGAGCGAAAACTCCGGCAAAATGGTGGTTCCCGATTCTGCCCATTAAGATCAATAGAGATGAGGACGAGCGAAAGCGCCAGCATGAGGAAACTTCCCGGACAGTTCGCCGTGCCATGTTGGGACTGACGGCCTTATGTCTTTTCTGCGTGCTTGCATTGTCAGCCGGCGACGTAAAGCTGCTCACCACCAATGCCGCCATTAAATTACCTTTTGCAAATGTCGAGGTTGATTTCAAGACCTTCCTGGTCACTGCTCCGATTATGTTAACCGGTCTACTGATCTACCTTCACATTTTTTTCGGCCATTTAAGGCTAATAGACAAACCAGAAGAGGGTTCGCAACTACCGGTACTTTTTAATTTACCTTACAGGAATGCCCAACTTCTATCCCTTTTCATGCTTTATTGGCAGGCGCCGTTAGTCCTGGCTTTCTTTTATTGGAAGTCGATTCCCCAACCCAATGCCGCGACGCCTTTCTTCGTTTTGCTTTTCACCACATTCTTTATGGTTTTTCTCCAGATCCGGCGCCGCAAAGCGGAGTATAGATATCAAAACCGCTATCTCTGGTTTCTTCTTATATATCTAATTTTTGTTTTTATCGATAAAAGCATTGTACTATTCCAGGGAAAGCCCGTTTCTAATTCCTTCCTGGGGGAACATGTAAAGATTTACAAAGTAAAAATTCTTTATCCTTTACTAACATTTCCCTTTGCGAGAGAACTCCAACTGGCAGGCGCGGACCTGTCAAAATCCAACTTAGAGGGCTTCAATCTAAACCATGCCGATCTACGTAATGCAAACTTGAGCCAGGCCCAAATTTCCGGCGCATTCCTGGAGAAAGCAGACCTGCAGGGTGCCATAATGACTGGTGTGGTGGCCCGTTGGAGCCAGTTTACGGGAGCCGACCTCAGCCATGCTGTCATCGAAGGAGCGAACCTGGAGGCCGCCGTTTTCAATAATGCAAATTTCTACAGCGCCAAACTAAAAGGCGCGAATTTGCGAAGAGCACAGTTTCGGAGAGCAGTGCTTGTTAATGCTTCCCTGGTGGAAACGGATATGCGCGATGCGGATTTGAATCATGCGAACCTTTTTAAGGCTGATTTGACCGGCGCTAAATTAGATAGGAGCATTTTAGAGAATACAATCTTAAAAAAGGAGAGATCATCCCCAAACGCCCCAAAGCAAAAACAAAAAAAATCAAAAAGAGGTAAATAACTTGGCATTACCGTTAACCGGTTTATTAAAGAAAATGATAGAGGAAGGTGCAGATTCTCTTTTCCTGACACACAGAGCATTCCCAGCTATTCGGCGCTTCGGGCATATGAAGCGCTTAAACCATCTTCCACTGGATGAATCGGAAATTGAAAAAAACTTATCCGAATTTTCTACAGAGAAAGAGAAGACAACATTCCTTAACACAGGTTATGTAACATTTTTTTTTCGTATTCCTGGTCTTGGAAAGTTCCTTGCTAAATGGTATAAGAAGGGAACAATAGGAGGGGCTGTTATAAATAGTATTCGCTACCCTACCCATAACTCAAAGAGGCATGATTTACCTTCTAAATACCTGAATTTAGACAATTTTCCAGGTATTCACCTAATATCCGGTTCCGCCAGGTCCGGCCGCTCAAGTACGTTGGCAACCATGATCGATAGAATTAATATTGAAGAGACTTTTAAAATATGTATTATTCATACTGGAAATTTTCCTGATTGTCGTCATAAGAGAGGCATAGTTGAAGATATCGTCATTGGACCCGGCATGACGGATTTGAAGCAGGCAGTGGAATTAGCGATATTTTCCATGGAAACCGACTGCGTTGCCATCGATGGAATATATGGCCGGGATGGACTTGAAGCCCTCTTTTTTGCCGCCCGCTGCGGTCTCTATTGCTATGCCACGGTATTCGGTCAATCCGTCGAAACAGTAATTCAAAATATTCTTTACGAGTGGTCACATGAAGATAGGAAACATATCTTGACTCTTCTTTCAAAACGTTTGAACTGGATATTGTGCCAGGGATTACTCCCAAAAGAATTCGGGAAGGAGCGGGCGCTTGCCTTTGAATTTATGCGCTGTAGCAAAGAGGTAAGAACCCTGATAGAAATAGACCGCCTCAGTGAATTGAAAAAAGCCTTTTCAGGGGATTACTCAGACGGCCAAAATATTCCCATGGAAAAATCTCTTGCGAATCTTTACTTTGACCGTTACTGCTCCCTGAAGACTATCAAAAACTTTGCAAGTTCTGAGATCGATGAGGATTATCTGAATAAGCTTATTGAAAGGGGGGCAGCGAGCCTGGGCAGCCCATTTTTCAAGAAGTGAAAACCAGGCTGGCCGGGTTTTGATTTTTAGTTTGTTATTGCAAAAAAAAGCTTTTAGTATTATAATTCAATCATGGGAAACGATAAGCTGAATTATAAACAGTACGCCGCCTTCATAAACCGTGAAGTAGAGCTAAAAGACTTAAGAAGTTTCATCGACAAAGAACCGTCTGAAATTCTTTTTATCCACGGCCCCAAATCCTCGGGAAAAACCACACTGCTGTATAAATTCCTGGAACAAGTAGAAGTCGAGCAAAAATTAGATGTGAAATTCCTGAATTTGCGGAAAATGTTGACCGAATTCCCCGAGACAGTCGATTACAATGATTTTCTCAGCGTACTTTTTAATGTTGAAGACGAAAAAAACAAGGCGGGTAAACTATCGGCCGGTATTAATGTGGGTTTTTTTAAAATCGACTCTGAGATCGAAAGAAAAATCCGCCAGGGCAAAGTCGATCCCTTCAAGGTTATGGAAAAAGAATTTATCCGGCTTAAAAAAAAAGGGATAAAACCGGTTTTGATTATCGATGAACTACAAGCATTAGACAATATTTATTTGTCTAATGGCCGCCAGCGGCGTTTAATTATCGAACTTTTTAATTTTTTCGTAGCCATGACAAAAGAATCCCATCTTGCTCACATCATGGTTGCCTCTTCGGACGGCTATTTCATTAACAGGGTGTATACCGATTCGAAACTAAAAAAAGCATCGGAATTCTACAAAGTCGATTACTTAAACAAAGAAGACGTGATGGACTGGCTGCGTAACCTAAAAAAATATTCGAAAATAAAAGATTACACCCTGACCGAAGAGGATGCCGGGAAAATATGGGAACTGGTAGGCGGCAGCGTGTGGGAAATCCAGTATTTATTATCCCGTTTTTTCGAGCATCCCATCGATGAAGTCCTAACCCTATATAAAAAGAAAATGAAAGGGCTTATCGCCTATTATATCGGTGTCGATAATCGAAAAGAAGCGCTGCTGCGCATTTTTTTAGACAGGCGGCATGCGTTTATTAAAGATTTTATGAAGGAAGGCATACCCACTGCTGAAATAGAAGAACTCCTTCCCGATATGGTGAGGAACAATATCCTTTATTTTGATCCCACCGAGGCCACATATTTTCCCCAGGGAGAGAGTTACCGCTGGGGGATCCGGTTGTATTTCGACGGCGCTGTCTAAAAATAAGCGAAGAAACCGGCTTGCGCTTTACTTTTTTTCCTGCTTGTCCAATTGCAATAATTCTACATCTTCGAGGTCTACTTTTCTTCCCGCCGCAATTTTCGATGCGATCAGGTCACTCCTGGAAACCACATTCAAATCAGTGTTTTGATATTGCACAGTGTTTTTGTTTTTCCAGGCTTCTTTAAATTCGATACCGGGGGTGGATGTTTGCACGTCGATACGGACACGATCTTTAAAAACCATCACTTCCGTCGCCAGCAGCTCGTCCGCGGTTGTAAGTAAAGCTGTACCTAACCCGGCTTCCTGGAAAGCAATAAGCAAATTTTGCGCATTATCCGGCGTGGCATCTATTAAAATATCGAGATCAAAGGTAGCTCTCGGGACGCCATATAGAACAGCGGCAATCCCACCGATGACCAGGTATTTTACGTTATGCTTTCTCAAGCACTCGAATACGTCCTGTAATCGATCTAACATCTTTTTTCTCTACTATTCCCGGGTTAATATCCAGGATCAAATTCGTAAATTGGCATAACATTTCCATACGTTCAGGCATAGAAAGCGACTGGAACCAGCGGGCTTTTGCTTCCATCGTTTCCTCTTCGAAGCCCTGCGAAATTTCTTCATTCATCGATATTACCTCTTGCTAAACATTGCATAGTATAATAATATATCACAAAGGAAGATGAGAAATCAACCCCCTGATTTGAAAGGATTTTTTAGGCCCTACTGCGCGATACAACCGCCGACAGTCTTGCTTGGGGTCTTTCATCCTATGGGGGGGCTATAGCGCTCAGATAAATTG
>JAGLSW010000472.1 GCA_023135565.1 Candidatus Aminicenantota bacterium
CAACTTGCGGAAAATGGGTTATAATGGAGGTATGATATATAATAGGTTTAGAAATGTTGTGTTTTGCAGCAGGAGGCGTAGTTAACTATGGGTATACTGATCGACACAGTAAGGATAAAAAACTTCCGTTCATTAAGAAATGTAGAAATAAAATTATCGCCTTTGACCCTATTGGTGGGTGCAAACAACTCAGGAAAAACCTCTTTCTTAAAGGCTATGCAACTGGCTATCGGTGACGATAGACGCCATATCGGTAAGGAAGATTTTTTTATCGGGAAAGATGACCCCGAGAATGGTAGTAAAGAAATATTGATCGATATGTTGATTGTTCCTGTGGATGAAAATTTCAAAAAAGTTTCCACCTTTGAACTCAATTGGCTGAGTGAACAATTTGGAGATAATGTCGATGTCGATAAGATGAATAAGGAATATGTCGCTTTTCGCACCCATATTTACTTCGATGAAACAAAAAATGAATATGTGCTTGAAAGACACAGCCTAAAAGAATGGCAAAAGGAATTCGATAACTGGGAAAGTACAGAAATCAGTGATAAAAAAGTAAAGTTCGACTCGATTCCTTTATTTTTCATCGATGCCCAGAGGGATATTCAACAGGATATCAAGAACCATACTTCATTCCTGGGGAAGCTAATATCCAAAATCAAGATCGACAAACATGAAATAAAAGACATCGAAGATCAACTCAATAGTTTAAATGAAAAAATCGTAAACAGCAGCATGGAGCTAAGTCATCTAAAGCAAAAACTTAAAGAACTGAACGAGACTATTCCAACCCGTGGAAAAGGAGTTGAGATTACTCCTTTCAATAAAAAGTTGAGGGATATAAATCGAGGTCTGAATATAAATTTCCAGGATGGTGAGAGCGAAAGCTTTCCATTGGAATATTACGGCATGGGAACAAGAAGTTGGGCGTCGTTGTTGACCTTTCACGCCTATATTTCCTGGCTGGCAATAAAATCAAAGGAAGATAATGATGCCCCCTATCACCCGGTATTAGCCCTTGAAGAACCGGAAGCGCATCTTCACCCCAATGCACAGAGACAGATTTATCACCAATTGAAGGACATAGAAGGTCAGAAAATAATAAGTTCACATTCTCCGCATATTGCAGGCCAATGCCGGATAGATGAAATGAAGCACTTCTCCAGGTTTTCCGAAGAAACGAAAGTAAACGCCGTAGACATATCCGGATTAAATGAAGAAGAAAAGCGAAAAATCGACCGGGAGGTCATGAATACAAGAGGCGAGCTTCTATTTTCCAGGGCTATCGTTTTGGCGGAAGGAGAAACCGAAGAGCAGGCGCTGCCTATATTTGCCCGAAAATACTGGGGCAAATGGCCCTTTGAACTGGGTTTGAACTTTATAGGAGTTGGCGGCTCAGGAAACTATGAACCCTTCCTGAAAGTAGCAAAGAGCTTTAATATTAAATGGTTTATCTTTAGCGATGGTGAACCGCGGACAAAAAAAAGTGTACAGAAACAAATCAGGGCGGTCGAAGAAAAAACCTTTGACATTGAAAATTCTGATGAAGTTATTTTACTCGACAATGGAAAAAATTTCGAAGATTATCTCATCGAAGCAGGATACACTAACGAACTGATTCAAGCGATAAATGAAGTAGAAGGGGACGAAAATTGGTTTGAAGAATATAGGAGAAGAAAGCATGGTACTGAAGGCCCATCGAAAAAAACTGATGATATATGCCCGCAGTGCAAGCGAAACATATATAAAACCCAAAAAAGAGACTATTCAGGCGATGAAGCCGTAAGCAAAGTGCTGAGAGAATGTCTAAAAAACGGGAAAACCAGGTATACTCCCAAAATCAGTGAAATAATAACCGGCCTCGACGGTGAAGATAAGTCCAGGCGATTTCCCCCGAAAGTAAAAGAATTGTTCGATACGATTTCGGCGGAATTTAATTTTAAGATAGATAAGGATAACCTATAATGAACATTTTGTCCCCTAAACAACAAGAAATTGTCGAAAATACCGCGGGGGCTATGTTGGTGTTAGCCGGTGCGGGCAGCGGCAAAACCCGGATTTTAACAGCACGTGTTCGTTACCTGCTGGAACAAGAAAAAGGACATTTCAGGGTACTGGCGCTAACCTTCACCAATAAAGCCGCCGAAGAAATGGAAAGCCGCCTTACAGGAATAAAGGATTTAAAAAAAAGGGCTTTTATAGGCACTATACATAAATTTTGTTTAGAGATTATCAAGTCCCATGGAAATGTCATCGGTATCGTTAAGATGCCCCATATTTTTGAATCCGAAGAAGTCAGGAAAAAAATCGTGGAGGAATTGTTCGAGAGCAATATAAAGCTCAAAGTTTATTTAGAAAATAAAAGATCGGAAAAAGAGAAAAATGATTTAATAAGTCGGGGTCTTAATTTTATAAGTCAAAAGAAGCGAGAAGAATTAATTTTACCCGGGGATGAGTCTTTTCATGCCCTACATGAGGACCAACAGGTACTGTATAAAGAGTATAACGACCTCTTGAGTTCACAGGATGCAATGGATTTCGATGATGTTTTAATACTGGCATACCGAATCTTTATTGAGCGTCCGGAAGTGGCAAATCTATACAGCAGACTTTATAAGTACGTTTGTATAGACGAAGCCCAGGATTTAAATTTTGCCCAATATGAGATTATCAAAGCTATGTGCCTGGGAAGACATGATAATATTCTTATGGTTGGCGACCCGAACCAGGCGATATACGGATTCAATGGGGCAGATGAAAAATTTATGCTGGTAAACTTCAAAAATGATTTTAATGCCGTGAAGGTAGTGCTAAAAGAAAACTACCGCTCCTCTCTTGAAGTGATAAGGGCTGCAAATCGCTTAATACCCGGTTCGATAGATGAAGAAAATGTAAAAATAAAAGGTGGATTCTCTTTAAAGGATTTCGAAACCGAGGAAACAGAAGCAAAATGGGTAGTGGCAGAAATAAAAGAATTAATAGAAAAAAAAAATATCGAGGGTATCGAAGGCGAAATTTCCTTACAACACATAGCTGTACTGGCGAGAAACAAGTATGTTTTCAAGTACCTGGAAAAAGAACTCGAAAAAAACCGTATCGAATTCTTTTATAAAACAATTTATAAGACTTCTCAATGTGAATCTGATTTCATGAAAATATTCGACCTGGGCACTCGCATTTTAACAAATCCCCTGGACAGGATACACTTCTCACAAATCCGCGAACTGCTGCAAATCGAAAACCAACCGGATGGAAACTTAGATGATGGTTTAAAGAAGCTTTGTTCTTTGAAAGATAAAATTAAAGATAACGAGTTAAAGCAGCAGTACCGGGTGCTGATAGAGGTATGGTCGATCCTCGCAAAAGAGGAAAACCAATATACGAAAGCACTCGAGAAACTGGAAGCTTACACTCAAGGCATTAGAAATAAAAAAAATATGTCACAAAGGGCGCTTATTTTAGAAGACATAAAAGATTTGAAAGACCTCTGGCGGAAATTTTTGATACAAATGCCGGCAGGAAATCGAACATTACAATCGTTTAAGACGCATGTTGCCCTGGGAATTACCGATACTACGAAAAAACAATCGGGTTTAACATTGGGTACGATTCATTCGGTGAAAGGACTCGAATATGACATCGTATTCCTTATCGGCATGACCGACGGTACATTCCCCGATTACAGGGCGGTAAAAAAAGGAGGCAAAGCGATAGACGAAGAGAAAAATAATGCTTTTGTCGCTATAACCCGTTCGAAGCGTTTATTATACATCACCTACCCGAAAACAAAGTTTATGCCCTGGGATAATAGTACGCCTTATCCCCAAAAGCCTTCCAGGTTCCTAAAAAAATTTATAATTAATAATGATTGATGATGTCGTAAAAAGTCTAAAATAGAGGAAGCTGAAAAATGAATACTGCTGATAACAAATGGTTTTCAAAATCGGATATTGCTCAAAAAAGACTTTTTACGAGACCATCATGATTAATTGTTAATGGGATTTGTCAAGAACCAACCCTTGACATTGGGGCTGTAAAAGCCTAAAAAAAATTTATGAGCTTGAATCCCGGTAAAATAAAAGGAATCGCAGCAGCGGTTGTTTTCGCCAGTGCCCCACCGGAGCAGTGCAACATTCCGAAGATAAATAAAAAAATAAATTACAAAATACAAATCCCAAATTACAAACAAATTACAAATCACAAGCTGCAAATTACAAACATGAATTCAAAATGACTGCCGGCTATTTCGTTGCGGTTGAATGCAAACGGCTGAAAGCTGCTCCCCGCCGAATGCCAGTCCGTTAGAGTTCGACAATGCCCGTTTGCCGAATGCTGAAAGCTGAAGACTGAAAGCTGTAAACGTTTGAAATATAAGCTGTTTTAGTGTAGAATATAGCACCGAAAAAAATCTCTCTTACCCGGGAACTTTAACCTGGAAGTTCTCTTCAAACTCTCGATAGAGAAACCGGTATAATCTAATAATGTTTTTTCAAGACTAAGCTTGAAAAAAAGCCACCTGACGGTGGAAATTTGAAATATGTACAACATGTTGTTTATTACCGCCATGTAATGGCAAAGGAGCTGCCATGCCTATTGACTTGATTGGAAAACTTTTTGCCCTGTCCAGCGCCATGCTGTGGGCCATCGCCGTTATTTTTTTTAAGAAAGCGGGCGAAACTATCCGCCCTGCTGCCCTGAACCTCTACAAAACCGTAGTGGCCGCAGTACTGCTGCTGCCGGTTTTCTGGATCACCGGTGAGGCCCTGATCCCGGCCAACGTGACAGGGAACGACTGGTTGATAATCGCTGCCAGCGGTGTGTTAGGCATTACCGTTGCCGACTCTTTATTCTTTAAATGTTTGAATTTGATGGGAGCCGGTTTGGCAGCTATCGTAGAGAGTATGTACAGCCCCATGGTGATGGCCTTGTCCTGGATGTTTCTTTTCAATTCCCTGACTGTGCGCCAGGTAGTGGGAGCAATGCTGGTGATTGCGGCAGTGTTGGTGGCTTCTTTGAAAGTGAATACAGCGGCTGTCCCCACCCGCAATATCGTTTTAGGTATGCTGGCGGGCGTCGGTGCCATGTTCTTTATGGGCGTCGGCATTATCCTGATGAAACCGGTGTTGGCGAAAACTTCCGTCTTCTGGGTGTCTGAAGTGCGGCTTTTGGCTGCCCTAATAACGCTGTTGATTTTAATCCTGGCCGATAAAAACCGGCGGCAAATGCTGGAATCGCTGTGGCAGCGCCGCAACTGGTCTCATGCTTTCCCCGGTTCCATATTGGGCACCGTTCTTTCCATGACTTTCTGGGTGGCTGCGTTTAAGCTTACCGACGTCAATTCCGCTGCCATTTTAAACCAGACCAATACTATTTTTATCGTGATATTGGCCTCCCTTTGGTTGAAAGAACCCTTTACTTTTAGACGAGTATTGGCTGCGATATTGGCTTTTGTGGGTTCAGCCTTAGTCCTCGTGTAGGCCCGCTTCCGGCGGTGCCGAAAGCGGCAGCATTCAGCATTCGGCAAACGGGCATCATCGAACTCTAATGATTTGGCTTTCGGCTGAAAGCCCCTGCTGAAGGCTGAATGCCGAATGCTGAAAGCGGTAACAGTTAAGCTGCCGGAAGAGAAGCACCCCACTGTGCCGAATAAAAACAAACTGCTGTTTCCCCCAACTGTATACCTGGTTTAATGAGCAGCTTAACTGTTACCCCTCCAGGCCGTAGAGATGGCCGGTATGCAGTTTTTCCCCGGAAAGTTTCAACCAGGTAAACAACTGCATGCGGTGGTTGGAGAGATGTTCCATAGCCTGCATCATAAATTCTAAGTAGGTCATGGGAAAAGGCATCCAGGGCACATTAATCTTATTTTCATTAAATTCGCCGTCGGTGATTTTTTCGATCTCCCGGTTCAACAGTTCCCAATCCGCTTCGATCTCTTTAGCCGCTTCCGCCGCGGAATTCGCTTTCGGCATTTTTTCCGCCGGGGGCAGCATTTCGCCTTCGGGGATTTCGGGCCATGAGTTGTTGATAGCCATGGTCAGGCTGCCGCCCAGGGCGTCGGTAAGATGTTTGACCACCTGTCCGATGGTCATCACCCCCTCCATAGGTTTAAAATCCAGTTTGTCCTCAGGGGTGAGTTTTATCAACCCTAAAGACGCCTTATGAATCCCTTTTACAAACTTTAAATACTCTTTTCCGGTCATTTTTATTTACCTCCGTTTTTCTACGATTAGAACACAAAAGCAGCAGATTAGCAAGTATCTTGCCTCCGGCGGGCAGGGGGCGCTTTTTAAAAATACTGCCCCCTGCATCGCGAAACTTCCGCAAAAACTTTTGTTAAGCCACTGTGCAAGAAAATTTCGTTTTTTCAAAATAATCTACAGGAAAAGAACGCGACTATTTGATCTTGATGTTCTTTTCTTCGCAGGTGATTCCCAATATCTTCTGCCGGTTCGCCAACGAAAGATTGTAATCGATCAAAGCTTTTAACTCCGTAGACCGGGCACCGGCTAAATCACGCTGATACTGCAGTACATTGTAATTGGTGCTCTGTCCTACATTCAGTTTCTGAATTTCAGTTGCCAGTTTCTTCTCGTTCAGTTCCCTGGCCAGCCGGTAAGCCAATACCCGCTTATAATTGGTTTTCACATTCCGCAGGGCGGTCCTGATCTCTAATAAAACCTGTTTGTTCGTGTTCTCCAACATCAGGTTACTCTGCTTAAGCCCTATCCTGGCCCGGGCAACCTGCGCCCTGGATATAATACTGCTCAACGGTACGCTGAGAGCCAGGTTAATCGACCAGTTGGGGTACAATAAACGCAGCGCATCTTTTACGGCATCCGAAGAGCCGCCGGGAATAGTGTCGATGATTATCCCGGAGATAGGATTGCCGTCTAAATAAACCAACTGCGTACCGGAAACTCCGGGACTCCAATAAGATAATTGCAAACTCAGGTCAGGCAGCACCTGGTTGCGGGCATAATCTAAATCCAATTTCTTGTTGGCGATATCGAATTTTCTCTCCTTTAGATCGGGCCGGTGCTTGAAAGCCAATTCCACCGCTTCTTTCATTTTTATCTCTTTTTCCTCGAAAGCCGGTTTGTCGAGGGGAAGGATATTCTTAGCCATATCGGTTTTGCCTAAATTCAAAATGTTCTTCAATTGATCCATATTGTTCTCGATCAAGGCTCGACCTTCCAGGATCTCGGCTTCACGGGTGGCAACTTCCGCCTGGGCGCTGCGGATTTCGATGGGCGCCAGGGTGCCGATTTCTACGGAACGTTTGTTTTTCGCCAACAAATCCTGGGCCAACTTCAAAGACTGCTGCTGGGCTTTTAAGTTCTCGATACTGTAAACCAGGTTCCAATAGGCGGTCTCCACGTTGTAGATGGTGTTTAAAACCAGGTTTTTAAAACGACTCTTAGTCATCTCCCGGTTATTTTTGGCTACGGTGATCTCACGGCGGCTCATCTTAAAGCCGAAATCTTTCAGTAGGGGCTGGGAAAGGTTGATACTCAAGCTGCTGCCGAAACGGGGGTTGATGGTCTGGAAATTACGGTTGGTATCGTTTCTATTGATGTTCAATGAGACCGAGACATTACCGCCGCTGGGCAGGTATTGACTGACTTCAACCGCATAATCGCTGAATTTGGTTTTAACTTCACCAGT
This sequence comes from Candidatus Aminicenantota bacterium, assembly GCA_023135565.1. Lineage (GTDB taxonomy): Bacteria > Acidobacteriota > Aminicenantia > UBA2199 > UBA2199 > JAGLQA01. The sequence goes on from JAGLSW010000472.1 coordinate 7,672, forward strand.
AGCGTCGAGCCATGAAAAAGAAGCGGATTCGGTATCCCGTTTGGTGATAGAAAAGGAAAACTCCGGCATAAACTTCTCCTTAGAACTTAAAACAGAAGCATCCGCGCTTTCTTTTTCCAGCACTTCGATGGCCAGGTCTAAGTTTTTCTCCATGGCCAGGAGGACACAATCCTCTAAGCTGAGTTTTAACTCTGCTGCTTTTTCCTGGGCCAGGCCGGGGCCTGCCGCTAACAGCACACACAAAATAATAAAAATGCTAACGAATAATTTCATTTTTTTTCTCCTTCCCTATATTTTACATGAAAACACATTTCATTTCAATATTTTTTGAGCCGCGCCACGGGGTTTGCCTCCGGCGGCCCTGCCGGGGGCCGCCCCCATTAAGTTTATCGTTGGGGGCCAGCGGCATAC
>JAGLSW010000473.1 GCA_023135565.1 Candidatus Aminicenantota bacterium
CGGCGCCGGGCAGCAGCCAGATCAGGCGCAAAAAATTCCCGGTTTTACTCTTTTGGGCGGCCAGTTTATTTTGCATTATAACGATAGATTCCCGGGAGTCTTCCGGGATCATGCCGTAACTGCCGCCTATTAGGTGGATGGACAGTGCGCTCTGTTCCAAAAAGATTGCCGCGGTTTTGTTAAATTCCGCTTCGATAGGCGGCAGTTGGCAGTCGGGTACGATTTTGTACCCTGATGCGATCAGTTCCCGTTTGATGATATCCCGCTGTTCTTTTACATCGAAACCGGTTTCGGCCAGGTATACGGTTAATTGTTCGCGGGGTAAAGATATGCCGGTTTCACCGGTGTTTTTTATTTTATCCAACAGGTCGCATATGTCGTGTGCGATGTCGTCCAGCTTTGCCCAATACATTTGTTCCAGGTCCCCCGGGCATTTATCGTTGAGTTCTTTCACCCGGCCGCTGTCGGGGTCCACGATATAGAATTCATACCCCAGCGTATCGGCTATTTCCCCGGGATGTTCGTCATAGGGCACAGCGGTTTTAATAATTTTGAAGATGCGCGATTTGCTGCCGATCTTTATGCCCACTTTACTCGCTGCCGCTTTGCAGAATTCGTCGATTTCCCGGGTACACCACTCCGATTTGATATAGCGGGGAGATATGATGGATATCATGACCGCGGTTTTGGGAAATTGGTCAACGATTTCTTCACCGAAAAAATCATTGCCCTGGAGTTTTTGATCCCGCCATATGCGGGGTTTTTCTCCCAATAATTGGGACAGCCTTACTTCCAGGGCGCGGTGAAATTTGGCCACCCATCCTTTTTCACCTTCTTTTAAAGGTAAATTGTCGATGTGGGCATAACTGATAAAAACATCTGTTTCAAATGACATTCACATGCTCCGTTTTGTCGAACGATTCTTGACTGTTAAGAAATTAATATAGCCACAGAGAACCAGCACAGCCGTTGGCTGCAGCCAAACACACCCCGTCGCTTCGGGGCAAAAAGCAAAAAGCCCCTCAGCGCCACCCCTCTCAAGAGGGGATTGTACTGGTTGCCCTCTTTTAGAACTCATTTAGGAGAAACGTTTCTTGCTTGTCCCCTTCTAAACCAGTTGTTTTCCCAGTGCGTCGGCTTCTCTTTCCAGGGCCGGGTTATCGTTTACCGGCAGGCCGCCGACGGTTTTGGTGGTCTGCACCCGTCCCTGTCTCTGCTGCACCACATGGCCCAGTTCGTGGCCCAGCAATTGTTTGCCTGCGCTTGTGCCGGGATTATATGCCCCGGGCGCGAAATGGATGTTGTTATCCCGGGTAAATGCTTGGGCGCCCAATCCCGCGGCCTGGGCGGAATTGGTGGTTATTTTCACATTGGAAAAGTCCATTACAGGCGAAGATGTTGCCTGCTGTTTAGAGCCTTTTTCGTTTTCTTTTTTGCGCTGTGCAGCCATGTTGCCTATATTCCGGTAATGCTGAATAACCGGCGGATGGGTGCGGGCGAATTTAGCCGGTCCTGATGTATGATTCCCGGTGGGACTATGCTGTTGTTTTATTTTTTGTTTTTTTATTGTAAAACCCATTTTATTTCTCCTTTGCATAATGGGGATGATGCTTGACTTCTTTTCAAAATTGCCTATCAATAAAGTAAAGAAGTCAAGCACCGATAATGTTTCCTGTGGTTTTTTGATGTTTCGTGAAGCATGAAAACCACCTTTGTAATTATACCCACAACCCATTGTCAAGTCCTATTCTTTTCTTTTTTTCCTCTTCTGGGGTTGGAGAAAATATAATTGTTCCATCATCTACCTTTAACTCCACCCCATCGTGCCCCTTGCTCTCTGGCAAGGTTTTGAATATCGCCGCTAATGCATTCACCCGCGTCCTTGTAACTTTTCTACTCGTTTCTGTATCTTGGTTAAATAATAAGCCTCCAAACACTTTCTTTGTATCAGCCCCATCTATATCACTACCCCACTTTTTTCTTATCTTTGCCGCATCCTTTGTCGTTTCTGGGAGAAGGTCTCCCCCTCCTATTCCGGGCGCCCAAAAATGAGCCACCAGCCCCCACTTTTTCTTTTTATCGTGGAAGACTAACCCGACACAACTGCAGTAACCCTCAGACGTCAAATTCCTCACATTCTTACTTGATGCTGCTACATATGTGACAGCTTCTTTCCCTCCATGCTCGTCTCCTGCCGCAATACCAACGTCTTTTTCAACCACTCTCATCTGCAAGGGGTTTGTTTGTTTGGTATTAGCCGGCTCCTGCTTTTGGTTCGCCGGTTCAACCATCCTTTGGGCGGCCATGTTGCCGATATTCCTGTAATGTTGAATGACCGGCGGCGATTGCCGGGGAGGAGACAACGATGTGTCCTTTATACCTGTTTTCACGGGCTTTGCCTGGACAACTTTATTCGGTTTTTGTTTTTTTGATGTTTCATGAATCATGAAGACCTCCTTCATTTTATTAAACAATATACGATAGAATACTTGCCGTCAAACTTTTTTGTCACCTTCATGGCCCGGAGACCTGTCTTCTGACCGGACTTTGTGCCGATACCTTTGCCTTTGCTTTTGACAAAATCGCCGGGCTTGACGGTTTCGTCGCAGCGGACATAGAGTTGGCCCAACATGCCGACCAGGGTCCATTCTTCGGGTCGTTCCGAACGCGGCTTCGACTCACCCTTTGGATCGTAATCGGGATTCTCTTTTTGAACGGTGATGAGGGGTCTGTTTTCTTCGGTTTCCACGGGTAATTGGGGACGGTCGGCCTCGGTTTCGCCTTCTCCCGGCAGCCATGCCATATCCGGTTCGGTTTTCGGCTGCCAGCCGGGGTCTTTGATCTCTTCGTAGATTGGGCGGCCCCATTCATCTTTTAAATAACGGCCCTGCCAGTGAAATGGGCTGTCGCCCAGGCGTATGGCTGCTGTTCCGGATACCACGCCGATAAAATCTTCATCTTTTTTTGCGGGCCTGACTTTTGCGCCTTCCAGGGCGATCAACACACCCATACCGATTTCGCCTTTTTTTGCATTCTCGAAATATTCGCCATAATCGGAAAAAGAAGTGTTCATGTTCCCGGTATAAGTAAAATGTCCAAACTTTGAATTAAGCTCCCATTTCCTGTTGGCGGTTGTGGGATTGTCGGAATCATCTAAATCCCCATATCCACCGCAAACTTTATATGAACCACTTGTTCTTACTCCTTTGCTGGCGTTAACCTGTGAATAACTATTCCCAGCCTCTGATTCCTGACTTGCATTTACCTGGGAAAAGTCCGTGCTTGTAGTTGAGCGAGCACTTGCATTTACCTGGGAAAAGCCCGTGCTTGTAGTTGAGCTAATACTGGCATTTACCTGGGAAAAGTCTCCGCTT
>JAGLSW010000474.1 GCA_023135565.1 Candidatus Aminicenantota bacterium
GCGGTCTGCAAAATCGCTATTCATCGGTTCGAATCCGGTCGTCGCCTTTTTCAGCTTTCGGCATTCAGCCGCCAACCTTCATCACCCAACCCCGGTTTAATATAATAAAACCAAATCACAAAATACAAATCCCAATTGATATATAACTCGATTTATGGTATGTAATACCTTTCTCCCGGCCAAACCGGGAAAGGAGGCTCCATGAAAAAACTCACTCTTCTTACCTGTATGCAATTATTCATCATGCTGCTGCTGTCTCCCCTGACAGCGCAGTCAAACGACAACATCCCGGTAGATAAAAAAACAGCAAGCTTGTTGATAAACGAAATCTCCGGCGAACGGGCTATGGACTATATCCACAAAATCTCCCGTTTTCACCGCATTCGCGGAGGCGGCGAAGGTTCCGGTTTCAACCGGGCCGTGGATTATGTGGTTGAGACGCTCGACAGCCTGGGCTTAAAAAACGTCAACGTGGAAAGATTCCCCTCCGACGGTTTTGCCACCTATATCGGCTGGCGCTCGCCGGTGGGCTGGCGGGTAAAGTCTGCCAAGCTGTGGATGGTAAAACCACGCTTAGAACTGATCGCCGATTTCTCCCACCAGGCAGTGTCGCTAATGCCCTACAGCAGCGGCGGCTCGGACGAGGCCGAAGTGATATACGTGGGCGCGGGACATTCCGATAAAGACTATGAAGGCATCGAAGTCAAAGGTAAAATCGTATTTGCCGACAGCGGCAGCGGCGCCACTGTACATAGAAACGCGGTGTTGAAACGGGGCGCTTTAGGCGTTGTGGTAGGCCCCTCGAACCGGGAATCCCGCCTGGAATTCGCCGACCTGATAGAGATGTCACGCTTGAGTCCCACAGGCGAAGAGCGGGCGAAGACGAAATGGGGCTTCTCCTTATCCCGGCGTCAAACCAAAAAATTGCTGCGTTTTTTCAAAGGAAAAAAGAGCAAAGTAGTGATGAAAGCGGAAGTAGACGCGGAACTCTTCGACGGTGAAATGCCGGTTATCTCAGCCGCCATCGAGGGAAGTCTTTTCCCGGACCAGGAAATTATTTTGATGGGCCATTTAGATCATTACAAACCCGGGGCCAATGATAACGCTTCCGGTTCCGCCGGTTTGATGGAGATTGCCGGCAGCTTAACCACCCTGATCAAAGAGGGGAAACTAAAGGCTCCGGCGCGCACGATTCGTTTCCTCTGGCTGCCGGAACTGCACGGAGCCGCCGCCTATGTTTCCAAACATACCGGCATCGACAAACGCGGTCTCCTTGGAATCAATTTAGATATGATCGGCGAACATTACGAAAAATGCCGTGCTTACTTTTATATTACAGAAGCGCCTTATTCGGCTCCCGGTTTTATCGACGTGGTTATCGCTGATGCCGCGGCCTATGTAGACGACCTGGGAATCCGTTCCCCACGGGGTTCTTTTATTCCTTTTAATTATAAAAAAGTCGGTTATTGGGGAGGCAGCGATCATGCAGTTTTTTGTGATCCTTCTATCGGGGTGCCTTCGATCATGTTGGGGCACGGCGATGTATTTCACCATTCTTCCTATGACACTCCCGACAAATGCGACCCCACCGAACTAAGACGGGTAATAGCGACGACAGCCCTGGCAACCTGGGCGACAGCCGGCGCAGACGACCATTCGGCGCTTAAAATTGCCGCCGCCGTACACCGGAAATGGCTCGACCGGCTGCATCAACGCACCGCCGACAGCATAAAGTGGCTGCTGGAAAAAAGTGAAAAGAAGAAATTTGCCGGACAAGCCGCTTATATGTACCGCAAAGTTCTCGCCTACTCGCAAGTTTTAGCAGGGATAGAAAAGAAGGCGCTGGCGGATGTAGAAAAATTATGCCGCACAGAAGAGAGCCGCCGTTTTTTTGTTTCTTTGACCGAATCGACTGTCAGGCATGTGCTGGTAGAGAATCGCAGTTTAAAAGATTTTTACCGGTTCCTGTGTAAACAAAAAAAGATTGCCGCCAAAGGGCCGAAACTGGCCGCATTAGAGAAAAAAGCTCAAAAGATAATACCGAAGCGGCTGCGGCGCGGCCCCCTACCCTATAATTTTTTGTATGAGCAGTTGGGTGACGATTATGATTGGTATTCGAAAAACTGGAAAAAAGTCGGCACGTCGAGTCGTAACAAGATGTTCGAAGTGTTGAATTTATGCAATGGCAGCCATGATGCTCTTTTTATCCGCGATGTAATCAGCATGGAGTTCGGCGAGGCTGATATCGAATTCGTAATTCATTTTCTCCAGGACCTGAAAAAACTAAAAGTAGTAGAGGCAAATATCTGAATTATGAGAGGCGCCGGGACCCGCGGTCTTTCTCACGGCTCCGCATACGTCTCATTAGTCCTATCCCGTCCTATAGCTCTTGAGAGTTCGTCGAGTATGCAAAAAAAGGGACAGGCTAATCTTCTTTTTCTTTAACTAGAGGGAAAAGGGGACAGGCAATCAAATCATGATGCATGCTTCATCCGGAAACGAGTGAAATTAAACAAGCCCACTCGCGTGGTGGGCGTTGAGGGGTGGTGCTTTTCGACGAGCTAACACACCCCGTCACTTCGGGGCAAAAAGCAAAAAAGCCCCTCAGTGCCACCTCCTGGCAAGTCTCAAGAGGGGAATTTTAGCTGGTCAATAATCAAAAGTTTGGCCTCCCCGGCAGGGTCGCCGAAGGCAAAGTAATTTCATGGTAGTCAAGAAACAAGAAGCATTCCAATTTTTTCCTTGAAAAACCTGTATTGCTATCCAATAAAATCAAGGAAAAAATTGTATTGCTATCCAGTAAAACTTATGATAAAATTGGATCATGATAAAAAGAGATATATTTAAAAAAATATTGGACTGGCTGCAAGAAGACCGGATAATCGTGGTAAAAGGCGCCCGGCAAACAGGAAAAACCACTCTCCTGCTGCAATTAAAACATTACCTGGAAGAAAAGAAACACCGGGCGGTTTATTTCTCGGTAGATAGAGAATTCGACAATCCCGTTTTTTCTTCACCCAAACGGTTAATCAAATTTTTGGACGACCAGTATACTTCCTCTCCAAAAGCAAAACTATTCCTATTCTTAGATGAATTTCAATATTTAGACGATCCGGGTCTCTTCCTGAAAGTGCTGTACGACAGTCTCAAAGATAAGGTAAAATTAATCGTTTCCGGTTCTTCTTCCCTTGAAATTGCCAAAACCAGGGAATTTCTCACCGGCAGGAAAATCGAATTTGTGCTGGAACGTTTTAATTTCCGCGAATTTCTAAAAGCACGTTCGGACATGGTATATAAGCACCGGTTTACTTTAGATACTCCTATCCCGGAATTAGATGATTTCTACCAGGTCTATCGAGAGGATTTGAAGCTTCATTTTATCGACTATATTAACCAGGGGGGATACCCGGAAATCGTACTTACCGGCCAATGGGACAAAAAAAAAGAAAAATTAAAAGAGATCATTCATTCTTATATTACGAAGGATGTGGTAGATTTCATGAAGATCGAGAACGTCACCGGGTTCAATAACCTGATCGCGCTTTTTTCAGATGGAGCCGGAAGTATGATCAATAAAACCGAAATCGCCAACACCCTGGGGATCGATTTCCGTACGCTGCAAAAATACATGGAAATTTTACAGCATACTTTTGTTTTTTCCTTTGTTCCTCCTTTTTTTAGGAACATCAGGAAAGAGATATCAAAGATGCCCAAGGCATATAGTAACGAATTGGGGCTGCTTACCATGTACCGGGGTAAAAATTTCCCGAAATTCGAGTTGATCCCGGGTCATATTATCGAAAATGCGGCGTTTCTCCATTTAAAGGAATTCTTCAATGTTTATCATTATAGGACTTTTTCTAAGTCTGAGATCGATTTCATCGTCGATTATAGGGGCATACTTCTCCCTATCGAAATAAAATTCAGAAAAAAACCGTTTATCTCACCAAAAACCCACCTACCATTTAAAGAAAAATATAATAGTGAGCTGTTTATGGTGGTCACCCAGGAGACATTGAAAAGAGAGAATGATAAGTTATATATTCCAATTGTATTGTTACCTTTCCTGGATTTCAACGCTCCCGCTTAATTAATTGGCCGGTTAAACGGAGCAGTTCGATCTCGTCCAGTTTCGCTTCATATTTGGCAGTGGAAAGGTTGTTGCGGGAACGGATGAGGTTCAACTGCGCTTCCCGGAACTGCGTGGTGGTCACCTGGCCGAGCTTGTATAACTCGTTGGAACGCTTAAAATTCAATTCCGCGGCTTCTACATATTTCTCCTGTAATTTCATTATCAATAAGCTGTTACGGTACGATTCATAGGCGCCGGTCACATCTTTCTCTAATTCTAATTTGGACTGTTCCAATGTCAATTCCCGGTTCTGCCGGCGTATTTTCGCATTCCGGGTCTGGATGAATTTCTTGAAGCCGTTAAAAAGATTAAGGCTCAGGGTGGCGCCTACACGCAGCGATGATTCGGCGTCACTCAGCCCGATGGTTAGGTCCGGAGCGCTCCGGTTGTAACCATAGGAGGCGGAAAAATCGAGCCGGGGCAAAAATTGAGAACGGGCGATTTTGACGTCATAACCGGCCTGCCGCAGCCTTTTTTCGCTGCTTAGATAAGCGGCGTTATTGGCAAAGGCTGCTTCTTTCAGCCGGTTCAGATCAAAATCCCGGCGGAAATCCAGCGCAGTATCTACGGAAAAATCGAAAGCCACGGGCCGGTTTAGCAAGACGTTCAAAGTGCGCCGGGTTTCATCCCACAAAAACCGGGCCTGGGTGACAGTCACCTGGTCGGCAAAATAATCCACCCGGGCCGCTAACACATCTATAGTTCGGGCCCGGCCATAAACAGAACGCTTTTCGGCCCGGTCCAACCGTTCTTTGGATATAGCAAGCAGTTGCTTCGCGATCTGCAAATTCTCATAAGCTGAGGCTGATGTATAAAATGAAGTACCCACCCGGAGCAGCGTGGTTTCGATGAGGCCGCGGGCTTCTAATTCACCCAAAAGCCCCCCGGCTTGCAGCTTCTTAAAACGGTAAATGTTACCCAGGCCGTCGAACAGGGTATAGCTGACCTGCGCCTGGGCGCTGGTAGTAGTTAGCTTTTCGCCGCTAAAACTGGCCGCCCCTTCCTGGTAGGTGCTGCTTGTAGAAAGGTCGATGCGGGGCAGCAGGTCGGCATTGCCGATATTGACTTCGTTTTTGGCGATAGCGGCGTTGTTCCCGGCGATTTGTATTTGATGGTTTTGCTGCAGGGCGATTGCCACCGCTTGCTTGAAACTCAACGGTTCTTCTGCAAAACTTGAAAGCGAAATCCCAAGTATAATTATAAAAAAACAAGCTCTTGCCGCGAAGCGGCTCATTAAAAGTTTTGTGGGGTCCAGGGGCGGTTTTTCAAAAGAGCCCCTGGTCGCCGAAGGCAAGTTTTTGTTTTTTTCTTTGCCTCCGGCGGCCAAAAACCTTTTTGGAAAAAGGTTTCTGGACTTCCAAAAACTTTTGTTGAGCGATACGTTTTTTTGCCCTGAGGTACACCCCTTTTGGGCTGGGTGCGCCGCGGATTCCACTGGACCACCGCAAAAACTTTTGTTAATCCCACTGCGTGGGGAGATTTTTAATTCCGGATTGTGTGATTTATAGTTCATGATTTTTTTTCCTTTATTTTTCTTCGCAGTTTCCATTGGATTGTTCGCGGGCGAAAACCTCTTCCCGCACAGCGGGTTCCACGTCTTCGGGAGCGGGCTTTTTGCCGCTGATTACCCTGGAAACCAATACCCTGCCGTGATTCAATGCTACTAATAAAGAAGGCAGCATCAGCAGGGTCAGCAGCGTACCGAACATCAGCCCATAAGCCACGGAGATAGCCATGGGAGAAAGGAACTGCGCCTGGTGGCTGGTTTCAAAAATCAACGGCCCCAAACCGGCAATGGTGGTTAGCGAAGTCAAAAGCACGGGCCGGAAACGCGACAGGCCGGTTTCAAACAGGGCGGCTTTAAACTCCATGCCCTGTTTCAGCTTGCGGTTAAAGGCGCTGACCAAAATGAGCGAATCGTTGACGACAATCCCGGCCAGGGCAATGGCCCCGAACCAGGAAAGTACACTGACAATATACCCCTGGATAAGATGACCCCACAACACCCCGATGATGCTGAAAGGTATCAACAGGAAAACGACAATCGACTGGCTGAAAGAACGGAAGGTAATCACTACGATCAAAAACATCAGGATCAGGACCGGCGGCACCACCCGTAACATAGACCTCATGGTTTTTTGGTTTTCCCGGCTCTGGCCTTCGAACATAAAATGGATGTCCGGGTACTTTTGGGCTATGCCCGGCAAAATATTCGCCTTGATATCGGCGATAATATCGGGCACCGATTCCTTTATATCGGAAATGTCCGCTTCCACGTTGACTACTCGCTGGGCGTCGATGTGATTCACCGCCATTACGCCGCGGCTGATTGAAAAGTCGGCGATTTCCCGCAGCGGGTACTCCCTGCCTCCAGGCAGGCGAATGCGCATGTCGCCTAATTTCTCTACGGAACTGCGATCCTGCTGCGTGTAACGCACCCAGATTTTGACTTCGTCGATGCCGCGCAAAACCCGCTGCGCTTCAGCGCCGAAAAATCCCGACCGCACCTGGTTGACCACTTCGGCGCCGGTTAGCCCTAATGCAAAGGCCCGTTCCTTTAAACGCACACTCACTTCGCGCAGACCGGGCGGGTCGTCATCTATTATGTCTTTTAGTTTTTCCACTTTTTTTAATTCTGCTTTTAAAGTCTCTTTGGCTTCGCGCAGTTGTTCTAAATTGTTGCTGGACAAAGCGATGGAAACAGGCTTGCCCCAGAATCCGCGGCCGCCGAATTCCAGTTTTTCGGCTCCGGGGACCGGGCCCACTTGTTTGCGGAAACGGTTGGTTGCTTCCATGGAATCCCAGTCCCGCTCTTCGCTGCTGATCAGGGTCACGGTAATATCCCCCTGGTGGGTGCCGGCCCCGATGCGGCGGGTAATGCCCAGTATCAGGTCCTGTCCCCGGTGCTCTTTTTTATAGATATCGTTGACCTGGCGCACTTTTTTTTCTATGTTAGCCAGCAGGTTGTCGGTAATGACTGCCGGTGTGCCGGCCGGCATCTCTAAAGCGACAAACACGCTTCGGCGTTCGATATTGGGGAAAAAAGTGGTTTTGATAATGCTGCCCCGCAGAGCGCCGAGGGTGATGATAAAAAGCGCCAGGGTCAGGGCAATGGGCACCACCGGTTTGTCGATAACAAAACGCAGCGCCGGGCCGTAAACTTTATCGCGAATACGGCGCAGGATTTTTTCGGCCCCGCGTTCGATGAAGTTCTTTTTGTTCGTTTTGAGACACAGGGCTTTGGAATGGGCAATGTGCCCGGGCAAGATAAAAGCAGCCTCCACTAAAGAGAAAAGCAGTGTAAAAACTACCACGAAAGCCAGGTCCCGGGTGCGGTCGCCAAGGCCCCCTTCCAAAAAGAAAAAAGTAGTGAAAATCACCACTGTGGTCAGGATAGAGGCCGTCACCGAGGGGAGCACTTCCATGGTACCGTTGACCGCGGCGGGGATAGGTTTTACGCCCCTTTCGTGGTGCTGGTAGATATTTTCCCCGATGACGATGCCGTCGTCCACCAATATCCCTAAGACTAAGATCATGGCCAGCAGGGACATCACGTTGATGGTCAGACCGGAAAAAGGAGCGATCATGCACATCCCGGCAAAAGAGATGGGAATAGCCAGCGCTACCCAGAAAGACATACGCATATTCAGCGACAGGGAGAGGAACAGCATCACCAAAATTATACCCAAAATACCGTTGACAGAGAGAATGTCGATACGTTCCTGGATAATTTCCGAGCCGTCCCGTATTACGTGGGCCTGCACATCATTGTGCCGGGCATTGAATTTTTCGATATATTTTTTCACTGTGCGGGTGACATGAAATAGGTCTTCCTCGTTGGTGTTCTGCACGGTTATTTGCACTGCCGCCCGGGCGTTGTGATAGACGCGGTTGGGATTTTCCGACCAGCGGTCGTTTAGATCGGCTACATCTTTTAAACGAATAATCACCCCGCCGGGAGTAGATTTTAATACGTGGTTGCCAAGTTCCAGGGCATAGTAGCCTTTGACATTGGCGCGGATTAACAGTTCTTCTTTACTGCCTTTGATCTTACCGCCGGTCATCCTGATATTGGCTGCCCTGACCGCCAGCAGCACCTGCTGGAAAGTCAGACCGTAAGCTCTTAAATCCTGTTCCCGCAGGGCGATCTCGATCTCTTCGTCGGGGAAACCGCTGAGAGAGACTTTAGATATGCCTTCGATAGCCAGCAGGTCCCGTTCCACCCGGCGCGCCTGTTGTTTCAGGTAACGCAGGTCTACATTGCCGGCCAGCACGAAATCGATAGAAAAATTGCGCGGTTCGAGGCGAAAAATAGTCAACCTTTCCATGCTGGCGGGGAATGAACTGACTTGATTAACGGCATTTTTTACATCTTGCAGCACCACGTCGATATCGTGACCGGTGAGAATCGTTACCGTAATGACGCAGATATTTTCACTGGAAACCGACGTCACCCGTTCGATGCCGGTAATGCCTTTCAGGTTATCTTCGATTTTCAGTACGATGGCTTCTTCGATCTCTTCCGGCGAAGCGCCGGGGTAAAAAGCCTGGATGCTGATCGTTTTACTGGGAATTAAAGGAAAAAAGGTAGTGCGCAGGCTCTTGAAACCCATGAAGCCGAAAAGAAATATGGCGACTAACAGGGCGTGGCTTAAGATCGGATATTTGATAAACGCAGCGATGATTTTTTTCATGGTTATTCCCTGCCTGCTTTTTTACCGGTAGGCTTACCTGCTGTTTTGCCCGCGGTCTTGTTTCCTGCATCCCCTAACTTTTTGCCGCCTTTATTTTTTTCGCCGGGGTTTTTCGGGGCAGTGGGGATTTTTTGTCCTGCGCGGGCTTCGGCCCATACTTCGCCCAGGATGCGGGCGCCGTCCGGCAGGCCGCGGACGATAGCCATATCGCCTCTTTCAGCCACCACGCGAACCGGTTTCAAAACCAGCACAGAATTTTCCACCACGAAGAGGCGGTTGTTTTCAACCAACAGGTCTTTAGAAACGGCTGCTGCCGCGGGAACCGGTTCGCCCGGAGTATGAGCCGCCATATACATACCGTCCCGCAGCCGTGGGTCTTTCACATGGATATAGACTTCGACCGTCAAGGAGGAGGGGTCCAGCGCCCGGTTGATGCGGCGGATACGGCCGCTGAAAGCGCCCTGGGTATCATCGCTGGTCAGGGTAACGCTTTGTCCTATTTTCAGGCGGTTAGCGTCGAAAAGAGTCACCGCCGCTTCCATTTCGTAGACTTCGGTGCAAATAAATTCGCCCATTTTTTGCCCGGCCCGCACTATGGTGCCCGGATTAATCAGGGCCTGGGTGACTACGCCTCGAAAAGAAGCCCGGATAGTATATTTGGAGAGGGTGGTTTCCATGCTTTTGATGGTATAGTATTGACTGTAAATATTCCGCGAGGCAATATAGTAGCGTTCTTTATCGCTGCCGGGTTCGGGCAGCGGTTTGAGTTCTTTGTGTAGGTCCATCCCGGCTAAGTAGGCTTCCCAGCGTTTGCTGCTGCCCGGGAAATCTATAGACAGGTCCGGCAGCAGCAGCGTCAGTTGGTTTAATAGGCTGCTTTTTTGCGCCAGGACGTTGTTTTTATAGACCCCGTCGTCGATACGCACAATGGCCTCTCCTTTTTTAAAAGGGATGCCCGCCTTAAAATGTTTGCTGCTGCGCAGCAGCGCCCCGGAGACTTCGGCAAATATTTCTACTTTGTCGTAAGCGTATAGTGGTCCGCTCATATTGATCGGGATTTCTATATCTTTATTTTGCACGGTAATAATTCGCAGGGGATTTTGCCGGGCAGCGGCAGGTTTACGCCGCATAGGTTCTTTCTGGCTGCTGAGAATATTCCCGATAATCAGGCCTGCCAGGATCACAACAGCGGCAGTGCCCCATACCCATTTATTTTTTTTCATAGGACCTCCTTGATCGACTAATTATTTCTTACGTAGTTTTATGTAATATAGTTTTAGACAATCGAGAATGCCATTTCTTGCACATTTTTTTAATTTTTGCGCCCGGAGATAATAACCCCACTCGCATGGGGGAGCATTGAGCCGCTTCGCGGCAGGTGGCGCTTTTGACTTTAAATAAATAAAAGTTTTGTTCAAACTTTTACAAAAGTTTGGCCGCCGGAGGCAAAGTAATTTCATAGTAGTTCTTCATGATGCGTGCCTCACCCGGAGATAACGAAATTAACAAACCCCACTCGCGTGGGGAAGCGTTGAACGGTGGTGCTTTTCGACGAGCTAACACACCCCGTCACTTCGGGGCAAAAAACAAAAAAGCCCCTCAGTGCCACCTCCCGGCAAGTCTCAAGAGGGGAATTTTAGCCAGTCAATAATCAAAGGTGCGGTGTGCCGCTGGCCCCCGACGATGAAACCATTGGGGGCGTCACCCGGCAGGGTCGCCGAAGGCAGAGTAATTTCATAGTAGTTCCGTTCCTGGATTTCAAATAAAGAGCGGTCTCCCTTAATTTTGGTAAATAATATCCCCGGTTTCGAGTATTGTTCGGAAAAAACCGGATGGATCTTTTTGATCAACCTCAAATAGTACCGGCTCGATCCTGGAATCGATTTGTCGCCGGAGCTTGAATAATTCGATCTCTGAAGAAAAGCTGTCGTTTTCTAAACTTTCCACCACTACCGCCACATCGATATCACTATCTTCTCTTGCGCAATCCCTGGAGTATGAGCCGAATAGTATGACCATTTTTACAGGGAAATATTTTTTAACAAGGTTTGCATACACCTTTAGCTTTTCAACAACTTCTGCTTTATCCATTGATGAAGCTCCTTTGTTTGAGATAAAATGTCCTGCGCATTTTTTTCATCCACTATTTTTTTTAAGTACTCTTTGTATCCCGGATACCTGGCCTTGATGTTCAATGGTTCAAGATAATCCATAAAGTCTTTGTGCTGCTCAGAGAAGCCATCGTAAATCCCGGATTTCTCTGCCAAAAAAGTCAAATTATGACTATATGGTGGGGTGTCATTATGAATAAAAACATAGAATGCTTTAATAATTTTCTCGATTGCCTGATGGCACATAAAACCGACGTATAAAAAACGCCCGGTTTGGTTCATCGCATCAGCAGTGCCCAGGTCATAATCAGAAATTTCTATCCAGTATTTTATTTTTTCGTCTTTATCCATATTCATATTATATGATAAATACTGTCATTATTCAACTTTTTTGGGCGTAACTACCCAGTTTTGAAAAAAAGGAGTCTGCCCGCACCGGAACTGCCGCCACAGCCCAGAGAAATGTGCACGGTGCGTTGGAATGTTGGAATATTGAGGCACTGCTTTGGCCAATTGGGGTAATGGGCTAAGAAGAAATTATCTGCATCGGGGGCACCGAAACAAAAGCATACTCGACGTACTCTCCAGTTTTTTTTTACAACCGATGGACACAGGTGAAACAGGCTCCGGAAAAACGGTGAAAAAGGATTCCTGTCTCTCAAATTTTTGTTTTTGAAAATATCCTCGTTTTGTTGTATAATAAAGCATGAGGTGATTAAATGGAAGCCATCAGGCAAATTGTTAGGATTCCCAGGAATCATGAATTGAAAATTAAAGTCCCTGAACATATCGCTGAAGACGAATTAATGGAAGTGATACTGCTTGTCAAACCGGGTAAGCGGGGATTTAAGGATAAAATCAAGGAGTTGAGAAAAGCCGTGAAAGACCCGATGTATCTCGATGACATGAAGGCAATTAGCCGGGACTTCGAGTACGCGGACATGGAAGGCTGGGAATAAAGAATGTCTAAATTTCGATGGCATATCTTCTTAGCTAACCTGGACCCTGTTGTGGGTTCCGAACAAGGTAGAACTCGTCCGGTATTGGTGATAAGCGAAGATGAAATCAACCGGATTCTCCCGGTTGTTAACGTTATACCTTTAACTTCGATGAAAGAAGGCAGAAAGATATATCCAAATGAAGTTTTCCTTACTTCAAATGTCACCGGGCTTTCCAAAAATTCGATTGCCCTATGTTATCAAATAAGAACACTGGATAAAAAGAGATTCATAAAGAAGATTGGGGAAGTTTCAGATGAAGAAGCAAGAGAGGAAATAAGGGACACTATATGTTTTCAATTGGGAATATAGGTTGATATAGATCGAATCTAAGATATTAACAGAGGCATGACCGGGGAAGAGATTTCTACTTCGCTGCCGCCGCAGGCGGTGCAGAAAATTCCGTACTGCATCGACGCCTGTATGGTAAACACTTTAGAGGAAAAAGGAGTCGTCACTACCGGCTTGGGTATGTTCAAAATGATGGGAAGCTCCGAAAGGCGGGGCAGGAATCAGGTAACAGGCAGTGAAGTTATTCTTCCCGCTTCGCGGCGGGTGTCTTTTAGGTTGGCTGATTCGTTAAAAAAGTAGCAGCGCCCGGTGAGGAGGTGTCAATCACCGGTGGAAATGGGGCAGTGACCGGTGCGGAGATAGTGAATGAGCAGTGCGGTGGGGTCAATGACCGGTGCGGAAAGAGTGAATGAGTAGTGTAGAGAGGGGAATACGCCATTTGAACTCTCAAGGGCTATCGGTAAATTGTCGCCTGATAAGTAAAAAATTGTTTTTCTTGTTGACAGAATATCAAAATAAAGCTAACATTATGACGAGGTGTTTCATGGAAGCAGTACTAAATTTAAATAGAGACGAGTTAAAAAAGATCATCAAAGAAGCCGTCCGCGAAGTCATCGAAGAATCAAAATGGGATTTATTCCAGGAAAAACTGGCGCATGTTTCGGACAGGGAGATGAAAGACATCGAGACACACTACGCCGAACCGGATAAGGACGTTTTTTATTCCGAAGAAATCGAGATATAAAATACATGAAATGGCGAATCGATTACTCAAAGAACGCTAAGAAATTCATAGATGAACATAAACTGTCAGAAGAAGTCAAAGAAACAATAAAGAGCCTAATCCTAAAAGTTAATGGAAAAATATCAATATAGATTTAAAAAAATTGAAAGGGAAATGGGATGGTTCATTAAGAATAAGAATAGGAAAGATTAGAATAATATTAGAAGTCGATAAGGATGAGAAAAGAGTATATATTCAAATAGTAGATTTTAGAGGAAATATTTATTAGCCTGGAGTTTTTAGGTCTCAGGAGAGTTAACACACCTCGTCGCTTCGCGTCCATCTCCCGGAAAGTCTCCAAGAGGGGACTGTGCTCTTTGAGCTCTGAGGGGCTGAGTCTTTCTACTTTTTTCTAAGGGACAGGCTAAAAAAAATTTCCTAACTATTACAATTTTTTTTGACTTTTAATGCGAAAGGTCGTATAATAGGCGCGTAATCCAACGACCGATTTGCGCACCTAAAAGGAGGCCGTATGTTGCAGGCTAAGTATAGTGTTGAAGAAAAACAAGCCCATTTTTTAAGCAATTATAAAACCTATGGGTTCAAGGATAAAAGTTCTATGCTGCGGGCGGCAATAAAACATTTTATGAAGAAAATAGAACTTGAAAGTCTAAGAAAATCCGCTGACTTATATTCTGAAATTTATTCCAAAGATGATGATCTAAAAGAATTAACTGAAACAGCAGTAACCGGATGGCCGGAATGACAACGTTGAAAAGAGGCATGATTATCGACGTCGATCTCGATCCCACGATGGGTTCGGAAACCGGCAAAATCAGACCATGCGTCATTGTCACCAATGATGTCTATAATGAAAGAGTCCCGGTTATTCAAGTTGTTCCGGTGACTGCATGGACTGCAAAAAAGGCCATGATAAGAACCAATGTTGAAATTCATCCTTCACCAGGTAATGGCTTATCTAAAAAATCCATAGCAGATTGTCTTCAAACGCGACCTATCGACCATCGTCATCGGTTGGAAAAAATTCGCGGGAAATTGTCATCCGGGAAAATACAGGAAATTGACCGATCTTTAAGAATCGTTTTTGAACTTAATTGAAAAAAACACTCTAATACTCATGCGTAAATTCCTTCTTGCACTGCATCAACATAAAGCGGATGCTTTCCCCTGATCGTATGTTGCAGCTCGTGAGTCGAAATTATTTTCGTGTCGATAAATATGTCATATTCTAATTCAAGTGTGTAAATCACCGAAATAATCTCTCCCTGGTACTGCCAATCATAATCCCTATTCAAAACGATCAAAACATCATAATCGGAATTCTTATACGCCATTCCCTTTGCCCTGGAACCGAAAAGGATAACATTTTCAATATCGTCTCCGAAACGAAGGGTCAATAAATTTTTTAATTCCTTTAGTATCGTTTTTTTTCTTTTCATTTCATTTACTTTACTATTATAACCCATTTTCCGCAAGT